>NZ_BCAZ01000025.1:0-80700 GCF_001320205.1 Pseudomonas sp. NBRC 111123 | reverse complement strand
GCGATGGGCCGCAAGGCGGCCCCAATTGCATCACCCGTGGTTCTTGCCGAGCAAGGCATGGTAAAGCTCGGTATCCCCAAGTATCCCCACCACCTTGTCATTCTCCTGCAGCACCAGCTTGTTGCCCGTCTGGTAACGAATCTGCAGCGCCTCACGCATGCCAATGTCGGCATGCACCAACGTCGGCTTGCGGCCCAGCCCTTCCACGGCCTGCCCCGGCGCCCAGTTCTGCATGTCCAGCCCGTTCTGCCCCTGGCGTGCACGCTTGATCGAATTCCCTTCACCCAGGTCCAGCCAGGAATCGCCACCCGGGTCCAGGCACACCGAGCCGTTGACCCGCTTGCAGTTGTCCAGGCTGCGCATCAGGCTGCGACCGCACAGCACATTCAATGGGTTGGTGTGGGCGACGAAGGTACGCACATACTCGTCTGCCGGGTTCAGCACGATCTCTTCCGGCTTGCTGTACTGGATGATCCGCCCGTCTTTCATGATGGCGATGCGGCTGCCCAGCTTCAGCGCCTCGTCGAGGTCGTGGCTGACGAACACGATGGTCTTGCTCAGCTTGGCCTGCAGGCCCAGCAACTCGTCTTGCAAGCCCTGGCGGATCAGTGGGTCGAGCGCCGAGAACGGTTCGTCCATCAGCAGGATGTCGGCATCCATCGCCAGCGCCCGGGCCAGGCCCACGCGCTGTTGCATGCCGCCAGAGAGTTCGTCCGGCTTCTTGTTGCGCCATTGGGTCAGGCCGACCAGTTCGAGCTTCTCGTCGACCAGCTTGCGTCGTTCCTTTTCCGGGCGGCCCTGCATTTCCAGGCCGAAGCTGATGTTTTCGCGCACGGTCAGCCAGGGCATCAGGGCGAACTTCTGGAAGACCATGGCGATGCGCTTGGTGCGCATCATCTTCAGCTCTGCCGGGGTGCAGTGGGCGATATCGATGTGCTTGCCTTCATGCTCGACGAACAGCTTGCCGCGGCTCACGGTGTTGAGGCCGTTGATGCAGCGCAGCAGGCTCGACTTGCCCGAGCCCGACAGGCCCATCAATACGCAGATCTCGCCTTTGTTGATATCCAGGTTGGCCTTTTCCACACCGACCACCAGGCCGGTCTGCTTGAGGATCTGCTCGCGGGTCTGGCCCTTGTCCAGCAGCGCCAGTGCTTCACGCGGCTTGTTGGAGAAAATGACGTCGACGTCTTCGAATCGAATGATGCTCATGCCTCACCCCTTACCGGCAGTTCCGGTTGCTTGCAGATACGGTCGAGCATGATCGCCAGCAGCACGATCGCCAGGCCCGCTTCGAAGCCCAGGGAGATATCGGCGGTGTTCAGTGCGTTGACCACAGGTTTGCCCAGGCCATCAGCGCCCACCAGGGCGGCAATCACCACCATCGACAGTGACAGCATGATGCACTGGGTGACGCCGGCGGCGATGCTCGGCATCGCATGCGGCAGTTCGATACGGGTGAGCAGCTGGCGGCGCGAGCAGCCAAAGGCCTTGCCGGCGTCCATCAGCTCCTGCGGCACGTCGCAGATGCCCAGGTAAGTGAGGCGGATAGGTGCGGCGATGGCGAACACCACCGTCGAGATCAGCCCTGGCACCACGCCCAGGCCGAACAGGGTCAGGGTAGGGATCAGGTAGACGAAGGTGGGCACCGTCTGCATCAGGTCGAGTACCGGGCGCATGGCGGTATAGAACATCGGCTTGTGCGCGGCGACGATGCCAAGCGGCACGCCGATGGCTACGCAGACCACGGTGGCGAAAGTCACCTGGGCCAGGGTCTCCATGGTTTCCTGCCAGTACCCCAGGTTGAGGATCAGCAGGAAGGAGAGGGCGACGAATGCGGTCAGCGCCCACTTGCGCTGGATGAGGTGCGCCAGGGCGGCAAACAGGGCGATGAGCACGAACGGGTTGAAGAAGGTCAGGGTACTGGTGACGCCATGGATCATGAACTCCAGGCCTCGGGCAATGGCGTCGAAGTAATTCGCGCCATTCTGGGTCAGCCATTCGACGAACGACGCGATGTACTGGCCCAGGGGTATTTTCTGATCGATAAGCATGATAGCGAGCTTCCACCTGCAAAGATTGAAATCAGTCCGGGGCGGGCACGGTCCCGCCCCGAGGTAGCGCTACGACGTATTGCGTTATGGAGCGAGCTTGGCCTTGGCTGCCTCAAGGCCGGGTTTGCCATCCACGGTGGTGACGCCCGCCAGCCAGGTATCCAGCTTGCCGGGGTTGTCCTTGAGCCACTTCTTGGCGGCCGCCTCAGGCTTCATCTTGTCGTCCAGGACATAGCCCATCATGGTGCTTTCATCCTTGAGCTCGAACGACAGGTTTTTCAGGAGCTGGCCGACGTTGCTGCATTCCTGCACATAGTCCTTGCGAGTGTTGGTCAGCACGGTGGCTTTGCCGAAATCGGGGCCGAAGTACTCGTCCCCGCCGGTCAGGTACTGCATCTTGAAGCGGGTGTTCATCGGGTGCGGTTCCCAGCCCAGGAACACCACCGCTTCGCCACGCTTCTGCGCGCGGTCGACCTGCGACAGCATGCCGGCCTCGCTCGATTGCACGATCTTGAAACCGGCGTCCTTCAGGCCGAAGGCGTTCTTGTCGATCATGCTCTGGATGGTGCGGTTGCCATCGTTGCCGGGCTCGATGCCGTAGATCTTGCCGTCCAGTTCCTTCTTGAACTTGGGAATGTCGCTGAAATCCTTCAGCCCCTTGTCATACAGCGACTGGGGGACGGCCAAGGTGTACTTGGCGTTCTCCAGGTTGGCGCGCACGGTGTCCACAGTGCCGGCGTCGCGGTACTGCTTGATGTCGTTCTCCATGGTCGGCATCCAGTTGCCGAGAAACACGTCCAGGTCCTTGCCGGTGGCCAGCGACTTGTAGGTCACCGGTACCGAGATCATGGTGGTGTGGGTCTTGTAACCCAGTGCTTCGAGCACAACGCTGGTGGTCGCCGTGGTGACGGTGATGTCGGTCCAGCCGACATCGGAGAAGCGTACCGTCTGGCACTGCTCGGGTTCGGCGGCCTGGGCCAGGAACGGTGCTGACAGCATCGCGACCAGCAACAGCGAGGGTGAACCTTTCATGGATGGACTCCTGTGATTTTGTCTTCGGGTTCGCTTGGGTCGCCGGGCTTTCTCAGGGTCCGGTCGACCAGGCCTGCAGAGGGCAGGATGCGTGGCCGTGCTTTACGAGTCGCTTTCGATAATCCTCCAGCGCCGGGCAATCGCCTACTGGTGGGGTCGTAACCAGTACGGAACGGGTCGCATCCAGTACGGGCGATGTCGCTTATGCGTTTTTCCACCCCTGTAGCCGTATTTTTGCGTCACCAGGCCGCTCGAAAGCGGCGCGCAGGTGGCCGAAAAGGCTGCGGCGCTGCTGGACAAAAGTACGTCGGTTGCAGACGGCGAGGGGGTAGGCAAAAGCCCGATGATGCGTGCATTCGTGGCGGCTCGCAGCTTCAGCCTAGCAGTTGCCCCGCCCTGCGCATGGCGCGCAGAGACAAGCCCAGCAAGAGGTGAAGCGACAATGGCCATTAGCGTGTTCGACCTGTTCAAGATCGGTGTCGGGCCCTCCAGCTCCCACACCGTCGGCCCCATGCGTGCTGGCGCGCTGTTCGTCCAGGGCCTGCGTGAGCGCGGCGAGCTGGACCAGGTGCAAAGGATCGAAGTGCGGCTGTATGGCTCGCTGTCGGCCACCGGCATCGGCCACGGCACCGACAACGCCACCATCATGGGCCTGATGGGCGAATGGCCGGACGCCATCGACCCGACCCAGATCGTTCCGCGGATCGCCGACCTGCGCGAAACCAACACCCTCAAGCTGGATAATCGCCTGCCCATCGAGTTCATCTGGGCCCGCGACATGCTGCTGCTGGACGAGAACCTGCCGTACCACCCCAATGCCATGACCCTGATCGCCGAAGGCGCCCAGGGCGAGCTGCACCGCGATACCTACTACTCGGTGGGTGGCGGCTTTGTGGTCGACGCCGCACAGGCCGCCAGCGGCGTGCTGGACGCCGACCAGACGGTGTTGCCGTACGATTTCAACAGCGCCGCCGAGTTGCTGCGCCTGTGCAAGCAAAACGACCTCAGCGTGTCGCAATTGATGATGGCCAACGAGAAGGTCTGGCGCAGCGAAGAAGAGATCCGCGCCGGCCTGCACAAGCTCTGGAATGCCATGCAGGAATGCGTCAACAACGGCCTCAAATACGAAGGCACGCTGCCCGGCGGGCTGAACGTGCGTCGCCGCGCGGCCAAGCTGCACCGTAGCTTGCAGGAAATCGGCAAGCCCAACGTGATCGGCTCGACCATGAGTGCCATGGAGTGGGTCAACCTGTTCGCCCTGGCGGTCAACGAAGAGAACGCCGCCGGCGGGCGCATGGTTACCGCGCCCACCAACGGCGCGGCCGGCATCATCCCGGCGGTGTTGCATTACTACATGCGTTTCAGCGATGCCGTGAACGACTCCAGCGTGGTCGACTACTTCCTCGCCGCCGCCGCGGTGGGCATCCTGTGCAAGAAGAACGCGTCGATTTCCGGTGCCGAAGTCGGCTGCCAGGGTGAGGTCGGTTCGGCCTGCGCCATGGCCGCTGCGGGCCTTGCCGAAGTGCTTGGCGCGACGCCGGCGCAGGTGGAGAACGCCGCCGAAATCGCTTTGGAACACAACCTCGGGCTGACCTGCGACCCAGTCGGTGGCCTGGTGCAGGTGCCCTGCATCGAGCGCAACGCGATTGCTGCGGTGAAGGCGATCAATGCCGTGCAGATGTCACTGCGTGGCGATGGCGAGCACTTCATTTCCCTCGACCAGGTGATCCGCACGATGCGCGATACCGGGGCCGACATGCACGACAAATATAAAGAGACCTCACGCGGTGGCCTGGCGGTCAGCGCCATCGAATGCTGATTGCTTGATTCAACCTCAAGGGCCCCTTCGCGGGTAAACCCGCTCCCACAGACGGTGCCGTACCTGTGGGAGCGGGTTTACCCGCGAAGGGGCCCTTGAGGTTGATGCAGGTGCGGCACCATCACCAATGCCTTTTTATGGTGCAATCGACGCATACCGATCGTCGGGTGTCGCGATCAGCATGGGCATTGTCGGTGACACTCAAGAGTGTCGTTTCTGGGAAACCTACACTGCGCGTGTCACCAAAGTGCTCAATGGTTACACCAGAGGCGCTAGCTCGCCGCTTTGCGACGACTGGCAAGCCCGTCGCAAGCCCCTGAATTGCCCAGCAAAGGCGTCGTTTTCAGGAGTTTTAGAATGGTCGTTCAATTTCCGGCACGGCGTTTGCGTTGTGATTGGCAACCTACCCCTTTGGAACTGACCGGGGGGTCATAACAAGAAATCAGTGCCCGCCTGAGGCACACCCTGCATTTGTGTGAGGAGAAATCGCGATGACGTCGTACACCTCCGGGAACCCAACCCAGAACCGCACAGCCCCCCAGTCCATCGGTTTTCTCCTACTGGACAATTTCACCCTGATTTCCCTGGCATCGGCGGTCGAGCCGCTGCGCATGGCCAACCAGCTGTCCGGCCGTGAGCTGTACCGCTGGCATACGCTGACCGTCGATGGCGGCCAGGTGTGGGCCAGCGACGGCCTGCAGATCACCCCCGATGCCGCAATGCACAGTGCGCCGCTGATCGACACCGTGATCGTCTGCGGTGGCGTTGGCATCCAGCGCACTGTTACCCGTGAGCACGTTACCTGGCTGCAGGCCCAGGCCCGGCAGTCTCGCCGCCTTGGTGCGGTGTGTACCGGCAGCTGGGCGCTGGCCTGTGCCGGCCTGCTCGACGGCTTCGACTGCAGCGTGCACTGGGAATGCCTGGCAGCGATGCAGGAGGCCTTCCCGCGGGTGAACATGAGTACCCGCCTGTTCACCCTCGACCGCAACCGCTTCACCAGCTCCGGGGGCACCGCGCCGCTGGACATGATGCTGCACCTGATCAGCCGCGACCACGGCCGCGAGCTGTCGGCGGCGATCTCCGAGATGTTCGTCTACGAGCGCATCCGCAACGAACAGGACCACCAGCGCGTGCCGCTCAAGCACATGCTCGGCACCAACCAGCCGAAGCTGCAGGAGATCGTTGCGCTGATGGAGGCGAACCTCGAAGAGCCGATCGACCTCGACGAACTGGCAGTGTATGTGTCGGTGTCGCGCCGCCAGCTCGAGCGGCTGTTCCAGAAGTACCTGCATTGCTCGCCGTCGCGCTATTACCTGAAGCTGCGCCTGATCCGCGCGCGGCAGCTGCTGAAGCAGACGCCGATGTCGATCATCGAAGTGGCCTCGGTGTGTGGCTTCGTGTCCACGCCGCACTTCTCCAAGTGCTACCGCGAGTACTTCGGCATTCCACCGCGTGACGAGCGTGTGGGTTCCAACACGGCGCAGCAGGTGGCGATGATGCCGATTCCACAAGCCATGACCCTGTCGCCGCACAGCGGGCCGATGGCAGCCCTGAGCCAGGCGCGCAACGAGTCGACATTTGCCAGCGTAAGGCTTTGATACTGCGCCGCCTGCATCGCGGCTAAAGCCGGTACTACAGGTACTGCACCGGATTCACAAGCGGTGCGATACCTGTAGGAGCGGCTTTAGCCGCGAAGAGGCCAGTACAGGAAAAATCGATCAGGCGCGTTTATTGAACTGTGCCAACGCCGGCAGCAGCTGCTTGTCGATGGCCTGGCGCACCGCTGGCAGGATCGTCGCGCTCCCGGTATACATCTGCTCCACCATCCCCTTCAGGGCCCGTGCATTGGGCTCGGTCAGCCCGCGTATCACCGCTTCGCAAGCCTGCTCGGCGCTGGCCCCGGCGGGAATGTCGAACCCGCGCGCGCGCAGGTGGCCTGCCAGGTCGTCCTGGTCTATCAAATCCGCATGCATCATGGCTGTTGTCCCTTTTATCGCTAAGAGAGTGCTGCTGTGATTTACGACCGATTCTGTGACGACGGCGACATGCCCGCAACAACAGAATGGCGGCATGGCTGCTTTGGCTAAGAACAGGTCGTTCCCGGCTAAATCGACCTGGCAGGAAGTGCGCACACTCAAGCCATCTACCGCAATAGAGGGTTTGGTCACCCTCGTTCATGCACAGTGGATGTTGCTCGCTCTTGGCCCCGGATGCTCACGGCTTTCCGGGGTTATTTTTTTGCCCGATCAGCCAGGTAGTTGCAGGACGCGGCCGATGAACTGCGCAGCCGGCAGGTCGCGCTGGCTATCTTCCAGGCTTTGCAGCAAAGCCACGCTTCGCTCTGAGAACGGCGCCGACTTTGGCCCTGCCAAGTCCACATGCAACAGCATCTGCTCACTGGCGGCCAGCACCTCGTCGAACCCGGCCCGGTGCAGGCTGTGATAGACGTGCAGGCGCTTGCGGTCGAAGCCGATGATCTGCGTCTGCACCCACACCTCGGTGCCCAGCTTCACCTCGTGCAGGTAGTTGATGTGCGCCTCCAGGGTGAACAGCGAGTTGCCGCTCTGCCCCCGGCTGTCGGCATCCAGGCCGATGCGCTCCATCAGCGCATCGGTGGCATAGCTGAAGATCAGCAGATAGAAGGCATCGCGCAGGTGCCCGTTGTAGTCGACCCAGTCCTCCTGGACTGGGGTGCGGTAGGTGATCAGTGCGGGCATCGTGGGCTCCTCAGTCGCCGAAAGCCATGCCGTGGTTGGCCTTGCTGGTTTTCACGGCTTCCAGCACCGCCAGCAGGGTGTCATCGCGATAGCGCTCCAGCGCGGCGATGCTACGTTCGCCGAGTTGCTCCGAGGTGCCGTCCACCACATCGTCGATCAGCTTGTCGGTCAGCTCTGGTGCCGGCAGGTAGGTCCAGGGCAGTTTCAGGGCCGGGCCGAACTGCGACATGAAGTGGCGCATGCCAGCATCGCCACCCGCCAAGGTGTAGGTGAGGAAGGTGCCCATGAATGACCAGCGCAACCCGGCGCCAAAACGGATGGCATCGTCGATCTCGCCGGTTGTCGCCACGCCGTCGTTGACCAGGTGCAGTGCTTCGCGCCACAGGGCTTCGAGCAGGCGGTCGGCGATGAAACCTGGGACTTCCTTGCGCACGTGCAGCGGGCGCATGCCCAGCGCTGTGTAGAGGGTCTTTGCCGCCTCGATGGCTTCAGGCGCGGTACGGTTGCCGCCGACGATCTCGACCAGCGGCAGCAGGTACACCGGGTTGAACGGGTGGCCGACCACGCAGCGTTCGGGGTGGGTAGCTGACTCGTAGAACTCGCTTGGCAGCAGGCCTGAAGTGCTGGAACCGATGATGGCCTCGGGCTTGGCTGCAGCGCTGATTTTCGCATGCAGATCAAGCTTGAGGTCCAGACGCTCTGGTGCGCTTTCCTGGATGAAGTCGGCGTCGCGCACGCATTCCTCGATGGTGGCAACGAATTTCAGCCGGTCCTGTGACGCTCCTGGAGCCAGGCCTTGTTTCTCCAGTGCCGGCCAGGCGTTGGCGATGCGCTTGCGCAGGGCCTGTTCGGCGCCCGGCGCTGGGTCCCAGGCGACCACGTCCAGGCCGTGGGCCAGGGCACGGGCGACCCAGCCGCTGCCGATTACGCCGCTACCCAGGGCGGCGAAGGTCTTGATTTCGGTGATGAAAGGCATGGCGAATCCTCAGGGCAAACAGTGTCAGTTGGGTTGACGCCAATCTTGTGGGAGCGGGCTTGCCCGCGAACACCGGGGCAGCCGGTGCCATCCACCGCGCTGCCTGCTTCGCGGGCAAGCCCGCTCCCACAGGATTGATGGCGCACGTGCGACCGGTGAGGGGATCAGCGGCGCTTGAGGTTCATCTTTTCCCGCCCTTCTGCCGGGCTGAGTACACGGCCACCCATGCGGGTGATGATCTCGGCTGCGCGTTCAACCAACTGGCCGTTGCTGGCCAGCACGCCACGGTCCAGGTACAGGTTGTCTTCCAGGCCGACCCGCACGTTGCCGCCGAGCAGCACCGCCTGTGCTGCCATCGGCATCTGCATGCGGCCGATGCCGAAGCCGGCCCAGGTGACGTTGGCCGGCAGGTTGTCGACCATGGCCTTCATGGTGGTGGTGTCAGCTGGCGCGCCCCATGGGATGCCCAGGCAAAGCTGGAACAGCGGGTCTTCGAGCAGGCCTTCCTTCATCATCTGCTTGGCGAACCACAGGTGGCCGGTGTCGAAGATTTCCAGCTCGGCCTTGACGCCCAGCTCGGTGATGCGCTTGGCGCCGGCACGCAGTTGTGCGGGGGTGGAAACATAGATGGCGTTGCCGTCACCGAAGTTGAGGGTGCCGCAGTCCAGGGTGCAGATCTCTGGCAGCAGGGCTTCGACATGGGCCAGGCGCTCCAGCGGGCCGATCAGGTCGGTGCCGGGGCCGAATTCCATCGGCGATTCGCCAGGGCCGATTTCCAGGTCGCCACCCATGCCGGCGGTGAGGTTGACGATGATGTCCACGTCGGCTTCGCGGATACGCTCCATGACCTCACGGTAAAGGTTCACGTCGCGGCTGAAGCGGCCGGTTTGCGGGTCGCGGACGTGGCAGTGGACCACGGTGGCGCCGGCCTTGGCGGCTTCCACGGCGGATTCGGCGATCTGTTTCGGGGTGACCGGGACCAGGTGGCTCTTGGCGACCGTGTCGCCGGCGCCGGTGAGGGCGCAGGTGATGATGACGTCGTGGTTCATGGCGGTTCCTTGTATGTCGGTTCTGGCCTTTTCGCGGGTAAACCCGCTCCCACAGGGGACCGTTATGGCCCTGACATGCGCTGTACCTGTGGGAGCGGGTTTACCCGCGAAGAGGCCGGGTCAGTTGGCGGTGAGCTTGAGGTTGTCGGCGGCGGGCTTGCCGTCAAAGGTGGTCACACCCTCAAGCCAGCGGGCCTTGTCCGCGGGGTGGTCCTTGAGCCACTGGCGGGCCGATTCCAGCGCGTCCTTGTGGTCGAGCAGCGGCTGCATCATGCGGCTCTCGTCCTCGGCACTGAAGTTCAGGTTGGCCAGCAGGCGGTGGGCGTTGGGGCAGCGTTCGGCATAGTCCGGGGCGGTTACCGTCCATACCGTGGCGCGGCCTTCATCCGGGCCCAAGGCGTCCTGACTGTCACCCAGGTAGGCCATATCGATGTTCACGTTCATCGGGTGCGGCGCCCAGCCGAAGAACACCACCGCTTCCTTGCGCCGTACGGCGCGGTCGACGGCGGCGAGCATGCCGGCTTCGCTGGACTCGACGAGCTGGAACTTGCCGAGGTCGAACTGGTTCTTGGTGATCATTGCCTTGATCTGGGTGTTGGCACCGGAGCCCGGCTCGATGCCATAAATCTTGCCGCCCAGTTCTTTCTCGAACTTGTGGATGTCGGCGAAGGTTTTCAGGCCCTTGTCATACAGGTACTTCGGCACGGCGAGGGTGGCGCGGGCGTCTTCCAGGCTGGGTTTTTCGAGGACCTTGACCTGGTTGGCGTCGATGAACGGGGTGATGGTCTGGGTCATGATCGGGTTCCAGTAACCCAGGAACATGTCCAGGCGCTTGTCGCGGATGCCGGCGAAGATGATCTGCTGCGAGGCGCTGGTCTGCTTGGTCTGGTAACCCAGGCCGTCGAGCAGCACCTGGGCCATGGCACTGGTGGCGATGACGTCGGTCCAGTTGACCACGCCCAGGCGTACGTTCTTGCAGGCCGCGGGCTCGGCGGCAAAAAGCGGGGTTGCAACGATGCTGCTCAGGGCAAGCGACAACAGGCTGCGGCGGATCAAGCTGTGCATGGTGGCTCTCCATCGGCAGGGCATTTTTATAGGTTTTGGCCTCTTTGGGCCGTGTGAACACGCTACGCTGCTGCCAGGGTGGAAAATCGCACCCTGGCGACCAACAATTGCACGGAGGCGACCACCTTTGCCGGGGAGCACGCAATGCCGCACATCATTCATTTCCTGCTGTTGCCGGGTTTTTCGGCGATGGGGTTCATCAGCGCCCTCGAGCCGCTTCGCGTGGCTAACCGTTTCAATGGCCCTTCGTATCGCTGGCAGGTGCTGAGCCTGGACGGTGGTGCTGTGCAGGCCAGCAATGGCATGTCAGTGAACGCCGACGCAGCGCTGGGGGCGGCCGAGCCGTGTGGCATTCTGCTGATCGTGGCGGGGTTCGATCCGTTGGCGTGCTATGGGCCGGCACTGCAGCAAACGCTGCGTCGCCTGGACCATGAACGGGTGATCCTCGGCGGCATCGATACCGGCGCGGTGGTATTGGCCGAGGCCGGCCTGCTCGATGGCCATCGCGCTACCCTGCACTGGGAAGCGTTGGAGGCGTTCAAGGAAAACTACCCGAGCCTGCAGGCGACCCAGGAACTGTTCGAAATCGACCGGCGGCGTATCACGTGTGCCGGCGGTACCGCCTCGATCGACCTGATGCTCGACCTGATTGCGCAATCCCATGGCAGTGAATTGGCGGTGCAGGTGTCGGAGCAGTTCGTGCTCGGCCGCATCCGGCCACGGCAGGATCACCAGCGGATGCAGATTGCCTCGCGCTATGGCATCAGCAACCGCAAACTGGTGCAGGTGATTGGCGATATGGAAAAGCATACCGAGCCACCGCTGAGTACATTGGATCTGGCCGCGCGAGCCATGATCACCCGGCGACAACTGGAGCGCCTGTTTCGCTTGTACCTGAATGACACGCCGAGTGGCTTTTATCTCAGCTTGCGTCTGGACAAGGCACGTCAGCTGCTGTGCCAGACGCAGATGAGCATTACGCAGGTCAGCGTGGCGTGTGGTTTCGAGCTGCCTTCGTACTTCACCCGCCGTTACAAGCGACGCTTTGGTCGCTGCCCACGTGAAGAGCGTCAGGCGCTCAAGCCACAATTGTCGGATCAGAGCTGATCGAGGTTGGATAGCGCTTGTAGGCGGTTTTCAACTTGTATCCGCCGCGCCTCGAAGGCCTGGGCGTCGAGTTTCGCGCCCAGGTGGTCCAGATGCAGGATCAGGCGCGTCCGAGGTGAGTCGGGGTCGGTCGAACAGCATAGGTGAAAAACGATTGCCAGCTGGCTGGCACCGTCATCCAGGCCAAATTCGATGTGCATGTGCGAGCTGGCCGAGGTGCTGCGCAGCAGGGCGAGGTCTGGCTGCTTCAAACCATGGCGTATGTCGCTGGCAACCCGTTCGAACTTGAGGTTGCGCCTCTGGGGGGCGGGAATCCAGCCGGTGAAGACATCTTGAAACACGGCATCGGTGGGGACGAAGCTGATGTTCTTCGTCGTACGTTCGATCAGTTCGACACCGCTGTCTTCCAGGCCCCGCAGAAAACGGCTGAACCAGCGCTGGCCGTCTTGCTGGCGATCATGAGCCTGGTTGGCCTCCAGCTGTGCCAGTCGCAGGCAGGCATGAAGGTCATCGTAGGGTTGCGCGGCCGGTTTTTGAGGCATGTTGCTGGCCCTCGCTGCAAATGACGGAAGGGAAACCTGGCACCGCCAGGGCGACGCCAGGTTCAAGTCAGATGTCCAGTGCCAGGATGTCGAGCGCCTGGCTGGCCAGCTTCTGCCTCACGGCTTCGCGCATAGCGTTGAAGTGGCGAACGCTGAACGAGCCTTGCTGGGATGCCCGGTAGACACGGGTGTTCGACTTGTCGATGAGGCGACCGGCAGAGCCAGCAGCTTTTTCAGCCTTGTCATAACTGAGCTGAACGCTGGTCATGTGCATGATCGGCAGCCCTTGCGGGGACATCTCGCAGGCCGAAATCTGAATGGTGCTGGATTTTCCTGAAACACTCAGGCTGCTCTCTTCGAGCAGTTGCTGCGCCTTTGGCGTTTTCACGATCACCTCGAAAGAGCGCTTGACACAACGGCTCAGTCGATGGGTGCTGCCGATCTGCACGGTGACGATTTCAGGCACCAGGGTGGCCAGCGTGTGGGTGTCCTTGTCGAGGGCTTCTTCGACATGGGCGGCGCCGGTCAGCGTCCAGCCGAACTTGCCCAGGCCGTCGTTGTAGAAGTTGTACCACTCACGCTGTTGGGTTTCCTTGTCGAACTTTTTGTTTGCCGACAGGTTCATCAGGCGCATGCCATCCAGTACGTCTTCGGCAACGCTGGCAGGTACATCCGGGGCAAAGATGCAGACGGTGTTGGCGACCATGACGGCGCGTTCTTCGCCTTCCTTCTTCAGGGCAGCGATGGCGCTGTCCATGTCGGTTTTGCTGATGTTGGAGGTCATATCTTGGATTCCTGTTCAGTACAGTCCGGCGCCTCGGGTGAGGCGCTCGGGATGCACTGTGGTTCGGATCGCCAAGACAGATAAGCTGAAAGCTTTTCCCGTTCAGCCGAAGCTTCTATTGCTGGCCAATCGACTGCAGGTACTCCGAGCGGTCATCGCTGCGCTGCGCCACGCAGGTATCCCAGGCCGCCTGGAACGCCTTGCTGCCGGGTTTCTCGGCATAGGTCTCGACCTTGCAATCGGCATCTCGTAACTGTGTCCACAGTTTTTCAGCGGCGTCCATGCGCCCTGCCAAAGCACTGGCCTTGTCGCCTTCATCGGCATACTGGTCGCGAATACGCTGGATCAGGTCGTCATACGCCGACTTCAATTCGCGCTCGGCGGTCTGTTTGTTGAACGCCGCGCAAGCGAAAGTCTGCTGGTCGCTCTCGACGTTGTCGCACGGGGTGCTTTCTTCCTCGCCGGCCTGTGCGCCCGACACCACAGCCAGCAGTACCAGCCATGCCATTGATCTCATCCGTTTTCTCCTCAACAAGGCTGACGAATCGGCTGGATTCTCGCTCAGCCGCAGAGAAGACGATAGCTCCCTGACGAAATGTTCATGAAATGGCGACAAATGTCGTTATCGAGACTGTCTCTCATCGCCAGAGCCCATGCCAGACGGCGTGATGTCGCGCATTGACGCTTTCGGCAAACCCCCTGTCGTTTTTGCATCGGGGCGCCGCAGGGCACAGGCATATGCTGGCCCCAAAGCGCCGGCAGAAGATTCGGCGCGGCCCAAATCAACAAAAGGGGACAGCCTGATGAGCCCAGCCGAACTTCACGCCGACAGCATCGTCATCGACGGCCTGATCATTGCCAAATGGAACCGCGAGCTGTTCGAGGACATGCGCAAAGGCGGGCTGACTGCGGCCAACTGCACGGTGTCGGTCTGGGAAGGCTTCAAGGCGACCGTCGACAATATCGCTGCCAGCCAGAAGCTCATCCGCGACAACAGCGACCTGGTGATGCCGGTACGTACCACCGCCGACATCCGCAAGGCCAAGGAACTGGGCAAGACCGGCATCCTCTTCGGCTTCCAGAACGCCCATGCGTTCGAAGACCAGATCGCCTACGTCGATGTGTTCAAGCAGCTGGGCGTGGGCATCGTGCAGATGTGCTACAACACCCAGAACCTGGTCGGCACCGGTTGCTACGAGCGTGACGGCGGCCTGTCGGGCTTCGGCCGCGAGATCGTCGCCGAGATGAACCGCGTCGGCATCATGTGCGACCTGTCCCACGTCGGCTCCAAGACGTCCGAGGAAGTCATCCTCGAATCCAAGAAGCCGGTCTGCTACTCCCACTGCCTGCCTTCGGGCCTGAAGGAACACCCCCGCAACAAGTCGGACGCAGAACTGAAGTTCATTGCCGACCACGGCGGCTTCGTCGGCGTGACCATGTTCGCGCCGTTCCTGGCCAAGGGCATCGACTCGACCATCGACGACTACGCCGAGGCCATCGAGTACACCATGAACATTGTCGGTGAAGACGCCATCGGTATCGGTACCGACTTCACCCAGGGCCACGGCCAGGACTTCTTCGAGTACCTGACCCATGACAAGGGTTACGCCCGTCGCCTGACCAACTTCGGCAAGATCATCAACCCGCTGGGCATTCGCACGGTCGGCGAATTCCCCAACCTCACCGAGACCCTGCTCAAGCGCGGCCATTCCGAGCGCGTGGTACGCAAGATCATGGGCGAGAACTGGGTCAACGTCCTCAAGGACGTCTGGGGCGAGTAAGCCGCTCTCCAAGCCTGATAGCCCCTGCCAGCAACGCCGGGGCACCCACATAAAAATTTTTATGGAGTTGAGTTTCCATGGCCAAGATCGCCCCGCAATTGCCAATCGAAGTCGACAGCGAGACCGGTGTCTGGACCAGCGACGCCCTGCCGATGCTGTATGTACCGCGTCATTTCTTCGTCAACAACCACATCGGCATCGAGGAAGTGCTGGGCGCCGACGCCTATGCCGAGATCCTCTACAAGGCCGGCTACAAGTCCGCCTGGCACTGGTGCGAGAAGGAAGCCGAATGCCATGGCCTGGAAGGCGTGGCGGTGTTCGAGCACTACATGAAGCGCCTGAGCCAGCGTGGCTGGGGCCTGTTCGAGATCCAGGACATCGACCTGGATAAAGGCACCTGCAGCGTCAAGCTCAAGCACTCCGCGTTCGTGTACGTCTATGGCAAGTGCGGGCGCAAGGTCGACTACATGTTCACCGGCTGGTTCGCCGGCGCCATGGACCAGATTCTCGCTGCCCGCGGCAGCAAGATCCGCACCGTGGCCGAGCAGGTCTATGGCGGGTCGGAAGAGGGCCACGAAGATGGCCTGTTCGTCACAAAGCCGTTGTAAGCCGGAGATAGCGTCATGGCATTCGAAGCAATGTTCCAGCCGATCCAGATCGGCAAACTGACCATCCGCAACCGCGTGCTCAGCACCGCGCACGCCGAGGTCTACGCCACTGACGGCGGCATGACTACCGACCGCTACGTGAAGTACTACGAAGAGAAGGCCAAGGGTGGCATCGGCCTGGCGATCTGCGGCGGCTCCTCTGTCGTCGCCATCGACAGCCCGCAGGAGTGGTGGGCGTCGGTCAACCTGTCGACCGACCGCATCATCCCGCACTTCCAGAACCTCGCTGACGCCATGCACAAGCATGGCGCCAAGATCATGATCCAGATTACCCACATGGGCCGTCGCTCGCGCTGGGACGGCTTCAACTGGCCGACCCTGATGTCGCCGTCGGGCATCCGTGAGCCGGTGCACCGCGCCACCTGCAAGACCATCGAGGTGGAAGAAATCTGGCGCGTGATCGGCAACTACGCGCAGGCGGCGCGTCGGGCCAAAGAAGGCGGCCTGGACGGCGTGGAACTGTCGGCCGTGCACCAGCACATGATCGACCAGTTCTGGAGCCCGCGGGTCAACAAGCGTACCGACGAATGGGGCGGCACGTTCGAGGGCCGCATGAAGTTCGGCCTGGAAGTGCTCAAGGCCGTGCGTGCCGAAGTTGGCGACGACTTCTGCGTAGGCATGCGGATCTGCGGTGACGAGTTCCACCCCGATGGCCTCAGCCATGAGGACATGAAGCAGATCGCGGCGTACTACGACGCCACCGGCATGCTCGATTTCATCGGTGTGGTCGGTTCGGGCTGCGACACCCACAACACCCTGGCCAACGTCATCCCCAACATGAGCTACCCGCCGGAGCCGTTCCTGCACCTGGCGGCCGGTATCAAGGAAGTGGTCAAGGTCCCGGTGCTGCACGCGCAGAACATCAAGGATCCGAACCAGGCCACGCGTATTCTGGAAGGCGGTTACGTCGACATGGTCGGCATGACCCGTGCACACATGGCCGACCCGCACCTGATCGCCAAGATCAAGATGGGCCAGATCGACCAGATCAAGCAATGCGTCGGTGCCAACTACTGCATCGACCGCCAGTACCAGGGCCTGGATGTGCTGTGCATCCAGAACGCCGCAACCTCCCGTGAATACATGGGCGTGCCGCACATCATCGAGAAGACCACCGGCGTCAAGCGCAAGGTGGTGGTGGTGGGCGCCGGCCCTGCCGGCATGGAAGCGGCCCGCGTGGCGGCCGAACGCGGCCACGACGTGACCCTGTTCGAGAAGAAAGACCAGATCGGCGGGCAGATCACCATCGCCGCCAAGGCCCCGCAGCGTGACCAGATTGCCGGTATCACCCGCTGGTACCAGCTGGAGCTGGCGCGCCTGAAGGTGGACCTGCGCCTGGGCACCGCTGCGGACGTGGCCACTATCCAGGATTTGCGCCCCGATGTGATCGTGCTGGCCGTGGGCGGGCATTCGTTCCTGGAGCAGAACGAGCACTGGGGCGCCGCCGAAGGGCTGGTGGTCAGCAGCTGGGACGTGCTCGACGGCAAGGTTGCGCCGGGCAAGAACGTGCTGGTGTACGACACCATCTGCGAATTCACCGGCATGTCGGTTGCCGACTTCATTGCCGACAAGGGCAGCCAGGTGGAGATCGTCACCGACGACATCAAGCCAGGCGTGGCCATGGGCGGTACCACCTTCCCGACCTACTACCGCAGCATGTACCCGAAAGAAGTGATCATGACCGGCGACATGATGCTGGAAAAGGTCTACCGCGAAGGTGACAAGCTGGTCGCGGTGCTGGAGAACGAATACACCGGCGCCAAGGAAGAACGCGTGGTCGACCAGGTGGTGGTGGAAAACGGCGTGCGTCCGGACGAGCAGCTGTATTACGCGCTGAAGGAAGGTTCGCGCAACAAGGGCCAGATCGACGTGGAGGCGCTGTTCGCCATCAAGCCACAGCCGATCCTCAGCCAGCCGGGCGAGGGCTACCTGCTTTACCGCATCGGCGACTGCGTGGCCCAGCGCAACGTGCATGCGGCGATCTACGACGCCTTGCGCCTGTGCAAGGACTTCTGATCGCACCGCCTCTTTAAGGGGCGGGACTGGCCCCCCGTGCAGGAGCGGCCTTGTGTCGCGAAAGGGCTGCGAAGCGGCCCCAAGATCTTCACAGCAGTATAGATTTTGGGGCCGCTTCGCGACCCTTTCGCGACACAAGGCCGCTCCTGCATGGGGTCCGCGTCGGCCTTCGTGGCGGCGCAAGAATCCAGCTGTTGTGGGAGCCTCCCATGTTGAACACCCTTTTACCCATCCTGCTGTTCGCTGCCTTTGGCCTGGCGGTGCTCGGCGCCCTGCGCCGGGTGCGCATGTGGCGACGTGGCCGGGCATCCAAGGTCGACCTGATCGGCGGCCTGCTGGCCATGCCGCGGCGCTACCTGGTCGACCTGCACCACGTGGTCGAGCGCGACAAGTACATGTCCAAGACCCACGTGGCCACTGCCGGCGGCTTCGTGCTGTCGGCCGCGCTGGCGATCCTGGTGCACGGCTTCGGCCTGCAGAGCAAGATCCTCGGCTACGCGCTGCTGGTCGCCACGGTGATCATGTTCACGGGTGCCATCTTTGTCTTCAAACGCCGCCTGAACCCGCCTTCGCGCCTGTCCAAGGGCCCGTGGATGCGCCTGCCCAAGAGCCTGCTGGTGTTCGCCGCCAGCTTCTTCATCGCCACCTTGCCGGTTGCTGGCATCCTGCCGGCCAACACCGGTGGCTGGGTGATGGTCGGCATCCTCGGCCTGGGTGTGCTGTGGGGCGTGTCGGAGCTGTTCTTCGGCATGACCTGGGGCGGCCCGATGAAGCACGCCTTCGCCGGTGCCCTGCACCTGGCCTGGCACCGCCGCGCCGAACGCTTCGGCGGCGGCCGGTCCACCGGCCTCAAGCCGCTGGACCTGGAAGACCCGAATGCGCCGCTGGGCGTGGAAAAGCCGGTGGACTTCACCTGGAACCAGCTGCTCGGTTTCGACGCCTGCGTGCAGTGCGGCAAATGTGAGGCCATGTGCCCGGCATTCGCTGCAGGCCAGCCGCTGAACCCGAAAAAGCTCATTCAGGACATGGTCATCGGCCTGGCCGGTGGCAGCGATGCCAACTTTGCCGGTAGCCCCTATCCTGGCAAGCCGATTGGCGAGCACAGCGGCAACCCCCATCAGCCAATCGTCAATGGCCTGGTCGACGCCGAGACGCTGTGGTCGTGCACGACCTGCCGCGCTTGCGTCGAGGAATGCCCGATGATGATCGAGCACGTCGATGCCATCGTCGACATGCGCCGCCACCTCACCCTGGAGAAAGGCGCGACCCCGAACAAGGGCGCCGAGGTGCTGGACAACCTGATCGCCACCGACAACCCCGGCGGCTTCGCCCCCGGCGGGCGGATGAACTGGGCGGCCGACCTCAACCTGCAGCTGCTGTCGGAGGTGAAGGCTACCGACGTGCTGTTCTGGGTCGGTGACGGTGCCTTCGACATGCGCAACCAGCGCACCCTGCGTTCGTTCGTCAAAGTGCTCAAGGCCTCCGGCGTGGACTTTGCCGTGCTTGGCCTGGAAGAACGCGACAGCGGTGACGTGGCGCGCCGCCTGGGCGATGAAGCGACCTTCCAGCATCTGGCCAAGCGCAATATCCAGACCTTGGCCAAGTACAAGTTCCAGCGCATCGTCACCTGCGACCCGCACAGCTTCCATGTACTGAAGAATGAGTACGGCGCACTGGGCGGTGAGTACCCGGTGCAGCACCACAGCACCTACATCGCTGAACTGATCGCGGCCAGGAAGTTGAACCTCGGCCAGCACAAGGGCGGCAGTGTCACCTACCACGACCCGTGCTACCTGGGCCGTTACAACGGTGAGTACGAAGCGCCGCGCGAAGTGCTCAAGGCGCTGGGTATCGAGGTACGCGAAATGGAACGCTCGGGCTTCCGTTCCCGTTGCTGTGGTGGCGGCGGCGGAGCGCCGATCACCGACATCCCTGGCAAGCAGCGGATTCCGGACATGCGCATGGACGACATCCGCGAAACCAAGGCCGAGCTGGTGGCCGTGGGTTGCCCGCAGTGCACCGCGATGCTCGAAGGTGTGGTCGAACCGCGCCCACAGATCAAGGACCTCGCCGAGCTGGTGGCCGATGTGCTGATCGAAGAGGAAACGCCCGCGGCCCCAAAGTCGCCAACGGTTAAACGCGAACCTGCGGAGGTGCATTGATGAGCGACATCATCCGCCGCGATCCACGCGCCGAGTGGATCGCCCGTAACCGTCTGCATCCGCTGCACGCGGCGATGCAGACGCAACAGACCCGCTGGATGGGCCCCAACGGCCTGATCCGCAAGAACCCCCATGCCATCGCCGCAGGTTTCATCGGCCCGGCTGGCCTCAAGCGCATCGACCGCAGCGGCGCCCAACAGGGTACCGGTGTCGGCGGGCGGCGTACGGCGGCCGCCGAAGTGCAACTGCCGCTGCACCAGGTGCCAGCGCCCGCGTTCTACATTGCCGTGGTACCGGACATGGTCGGCGGCCGCCTGAGCAGCCACGACCGCGACTTGCTCGGCCTGGCCCATGGCCTGGCCGGCAGCGACGGCGCAGTGCTGGCGGTGGTGTTTGGCGAACATAAGGAAAGCAACTTTTCCACAGCCGGTGTCGATCGCTTGCTGGTCCTTGAAGGCGAGCAGTTTGAAGGTTATGCACCGGAACAACTGGTGCAGGGCCTGCGCGCTGTGGATAACCAGTTCACCCCGCGCCATTGGCTGTTGCCCGACAGCCGCAGCGGTGGCGGCGAACTGGGCCGCCGCCTTGGCGCGGCCCTGGGCGAGCGCCCGGCGACGCGTGTCTGGCAGGTCAAGGACGGCCAGTGCATCGGCCGCGCCGGTGCCGGCCAGCAAGACCTGCAACGCGCCGTGCCACGCCTGATCCTGGGCGCGGCGGAGTGTGCCGAACCGGTCAGCGAAACCCGTCACGAAGCGCTTCCGGTGGAGTTGTCCACAAGCGTGGTGCGCAGCCTGTCGCGGATCGAAGACCTGGGCTCGGTGGCCGTCGACCCGGCGACCATCGCCATGGCCGAAGCCGAGTTCATCGTCTCTGGCGGCAATGGCGTCAAGGACTGGGACCTTTACCACAAGGCCACTGCAGCCCTGGGCGCCACCGAAGGCGCCTCGCGGGTGGCGGTGGACGACGGCTTCATGCCGCGCAACCGCCAAGTCGGTGCCACCGGTACCTGGGTTACAGCGCGAGTCTACGTGGCTGTGGGTATCTCTGGCGCGATCCAGCACCTGCAGGGCATCGGCGCCTGCGACAAGGTGGTGGCGATCAACATGGACCCGGGCTGCGACATGATCAAACGGGCCGACCTGTCGGTGATTGGCGACAGTTCGGCGATTCTCCAGGCACTGATCGAGGCTGTGGACAACTTCCGCAGCGGCGGCCAGCGCGACGCGGCATAAGGGCACGAGCATGAGTACGAAAGTGATCAGCCTGGTTTCCATCGGTGCCCACCCCAGCTCCGGCCGCGCCCGCCGCGCCGAGCAGGATGCGCGTGCAGTGGAGCTGGGCTTGCAGCTGGCTGGGGATAACTTGCAGGTGGTGCATGCCGGCGACCCTCGGGAAGAGGCACTGCGCGCCTACCTGGGCATGGGCCTGGACCATCTGGATGTACTGGAGCAGCCGGCTGGAGCGGATGTACTAGGCGTGCTGGGTGATTACCTGCGCGATGCTGGCGCCCAGCTGGTGCTGACCGGCAGCCAGGCCGAGACCGGTGAAGGGTCGGGCATGCTGCCGTTCCTGTTGGCCGAAAAGCTCGGCTGGCCGTTGATCGTGGGGTTGGCCGAGGTAGAGTCGATCGAGAACGGCACCGCCCAGGTACTGCAGGCTCTTCCGCGGGGCCAGCGGCGCCGGCTGAAAGTGCGCCTGCCGTTGCTGGCAACTGTGGATAACGCCGCGCCAAAGCCGCGCCAGAGCGCCTTTGGCCCTGCGCGCCGGGGCGTACTGGCGGCACGTCACGTGGCCATTGTCGAAGATGAGCTGTTGGCCGATGCCGAGTTGCAACCGGCCCGTCCTCGGCCCAAGCGCCTGAAGGTGATCAAGGCCAAGAGCGGTGCTGACCGCATGAAGGCCGCCACCGCCAAGGCCAGTGGTGGCGGCGGCAAGGTATTGAAGGATGTTTCACCACAGGAAGGCGCCGAAGCCATTCTCAAGCTGCTGGTGGAAGAGGGGGTGCTGCGCTGAAACCTCACGCGGTCCTCGTGTAGGCGCGGCCTTGTGTCGCGATGGGCTGCGCAGCAGCCCCGGCAATCCTGAGCAGGTTCGAGATATTGGGGCCGCGCTGCGGCCCATCGCGACACAAGGCCGCGCCTACACGTTTCACTTCATCATGATCACATTGAATGCTCAGCTGCCCAGCGCCTCGCCCGCGGGATCGAATAACACCCGCGCCCCCTCCGACAACGCCTATTCACTGCAGCACAGCGCAAAACCAGCTAATCCCGGCGCTCCCCTTCAACGCTGATGACCCCAACCCCCGCGCTTCATCGAACCATCTCACAGTGCTCTCCTGGCGCCTGTGCATAAGTCACTCCTGGGTGCTGCCAGAGTAGAAGCTATTACCCCATCACATCGCGCTATTTCACGAAACTGGCAGAAATATCAGGTACACCTCTTTTTTGCCCACGGAATCTGTTCGCCATGCTGTGGATAAAGTGTTGGCGCTTCACTGCAGGCCTTGTATTTCGGTGCGTGCGTGTAATTGATTGAAATTTGATCAGCATAGAGGTCCTGCCTCGGAGCCTATTTGCACCCGAAGCCCTTTGACTTACCCACATTCACTGTGAACCGGTCTGTGGATAATATGTTGGGGATACGCTGAAGCCCATATATGATGCGGGCTGCGATGCACTGATCAAAAAGTGACCATGCAACGAAAGTTTTTGCTATCTGCGCGTCAAATAACGCCTTGGCGGACTTATCAACAGCACTGGAAGGTGCGCAGAGGCACCGTCCACATTCTCTGTTGGTGGCTCTGTGGGTAAGTTGTTCGAACTCTTCTGTAGACCAATGGTAGCTTGGCCTGTGGCGAAATGATCAAAAAATGCTCATTTTGAATGAGTCGCGGTATGACAGTTGATGGATGACACGGAGTCGTTTGCGGCAAAGAGCCTGTTGATAACTCGTTGAACTGACAGAATTGCTAGTTTCTGGGCGTTGGCTAGCGGGATAAGCTGGCCGCTGAATCTTCAGGTGCAACCCACATCCGGACAGCCCATATGCCCTCCAAACCCCACGCTTTCAGTCGATACTCTGCACATGGCCATCAACCGCATGCAGTGGGCTCCGTATTGGCTTTCAACGCTCAGTGGCGAGACCCGTTGACGGGGTGCTATCACTTGGGAAATGGTTACCGTGCCTACAACCCTGCATTGATGCGTTTTCAAGCAGCAGACCGGCTGAGCCCATTCGGTGAAGGTGGTGTGAATGCCTATGCATATTGCCTGGGCGACCCGGTCAACCATCGCGATCCCACTGGTGAGAAGGCAGAAGACTATGTGCTGCCCGTGCTGAGTATCTTTAGCAATCTGCTCGGGATATTTGTTAGCGGACTGCGCTTCAGGTCATTCTTCAAGCAAAGCCGTGTTGCTCGCAGTAGTGCCTTGGATCAAACTGCACCGACCATTCCGTTACCTGAGCGCAAGGATTGGTGGCTCTCGAGCATCAGTCTACTGTCTGGCACTGCGGGGTTGACCATTGGTGTAGTGAGGACGACTGAGCCGGAGAATAATTGGCAGACCTGGGCATTGGCGACGTTGACTTCTATCTCGCTGGGTACCACCGCATTTGAAGCATGGAAGTTGGCTCAGGCGAAGCCATGGCGGCCAAGCAATCCGGAAATGTTGGTGCCCTTGACGCCTCTAGGGCTGCCGTCAACTCTTAATGCCGGAGATATCAGGGGTGGTTGATCCAGCTCTGGAAGCATGGATAGCGACATCCGTCGCTATCCGCTTGCGCCAAGAAACTACTGCGCCTGCACTTCCTTGAGATACGGTGCTGGCTCCGCACCCAGGTTGTTCAGCATCCGCCCGCTGTACCAATCAATGAAGTTGACCACACCAAACTCATAAGTCTTCGAGTAAGGCCCAGGCTGGTACGCGGTGGAGTTGATCCCGCGCTGGTTTTCTTCGGCCAGGCGGCGGTCCTGGTCGTTGGTGGCATCCCACACCTTGCGCATGTGCTCAGGGTTGTAGTCCACGCCTTCCACGGCATCCTTGTGCACCAGCCACTTGGTGGTGACCATGGTCTCCTGGGCGCTGATCGGCCACACGGTGAAGACGATCATGTGGTCGCCCATGCAGTGATTCCACGAGTGCGGCAGGTGCAGGATGCGCATCGAGCCCAGGTCCGGGTTCTTGATGCGGCCCATCAGCTTCTGGCAGGCCTGTTTGCCGTCCATGGTCATCGACACGGTGCCCTTGAGCAGCGGCATGCGCACGATGCGGTTACGCAGGCCATGGCTCTTGTGCAGGTAAGGGATCTTCTCGGCTTCCCAGGCAGCAGCAGAGCTGGCTACGTGGTCCTTGAATTCCTGGCTGGCACGCGGGTCGTTGGTGTCGTCCCACTCCAGCAGGGTTTGCAGCAGCTCGGGGTGCGAACCCGAGCAGTGGTAGCACTCGCGGTTGTTTTCCAGCACCAGCTTCCAGTTGGCCTTTTCCATCAAGGTGGTCTGCACCGCCACCTTGGTGTTCTCCATGTCGTACGGTTCCATGTAGTGGTCCAGGGTGGCCAGGAACTCGTCGATGGCAGGCGGGTTTTCGGCCAGGCTGATGAAGATGTAGCCGCCGGCCACTTTCACGTGCACAGGCTTCAGGCCGTATTCCTTCATGTCGAAATCGGCGCCCATCTCGGTGCCCGCAAACAGCAGGCGGCCGTCCAGCTCGTAGGTCCACTGGTGGTAATGGCAGACCAGCTTGGCCACCTTGCCCTTGTCGCTGACGCACAGGCGCGAGCCGCGGTGGCGGCAGACGTTATGGAAGGCGTGCACCTTGCCTTCAGCACCGCGTACCACCAGGATCGGGTTCTTGCCGATCTGCAGGGTGATGTAGTTGCCCTTTGCCGGGATCTCGCAAGTCATGCCGGCGATCAGCCATTCTTTCTGGAAGATCTCCTGCATGTCGATCTGGAACAGACGCTCGTCGGTGTAGAACGGCTGGGGCAGCGAGTAGGTGCGCTCGCGGGTCTGCAGCATCTCGGCGGTGGCCTTGCGTGCAGGTTCCAGTGGATCGCCCAGGCTCAGGGTTGCGGTGACGTCCATCGTGTAATCCTCGGGGCCGTGTGCGGCCGGCAAAAGGTGGCTAATCGTTGTTGTGGTGCCGCAAGACTGACTGCCGGAAAAAGGCAGCTTCTTTTGCCGTGGAGTGTGCGTCCGAAGGCGGCGCGAACCGTATCCATGGGCGACATGGCCGATTTGAATTACGACGCGCCAGCCCTTGTATCACGGGGCTGGTCGCGATAAGCACGCCGATGTCGCTGGCAGGAATGTACGTCGCGTTCAGCTTGCGCATTATCGCAGCCATAAAAAGGGCCATAGTCGGCCGCTGGAGATGAACATGTCCGATACCTTCCTCAATCCGGTCACCACCCAGACCTGGGCCAACGGCCGCCACATCGTGCGCTGCGTCAAGGTCATCCAGGAGACCTGGGACGTGCGCACCTTCTGTTTCATGGCCGACCAGCCGATCATGTTCTTCTTCAAGCCCGGGCAGTTCGTCACCCTGGAGCTGGAGATCGAAGGCAAGCCGGTGATGCGCTCCTACACCATCTCCAGCTCGCCGTCGGTGCCCTACAGCTTCTCGATCACGGTCAAGCGCGTGCCGGGCGGGCTGGTTTCCAACTTCCTTCACGACACCATGCACGAAGGCGCCGAGCTGCCGGTGCATGGCCCGGTGGGGCTGTTCAACGCCATTGATTTCCCGGCGGGCAAGACGCTGTACCTGTCTGGGGGTGTCGGCATTACCCCGGTGATGTCGATGGCGCGCTGGTTCTACGACACCAACGCCAACGTCGACATGGTCTTCGTGCACAGCGCGCGTTCGCCGAAAGACATCATCTACCACCGCGAGCTGGAACAGATGGCCTCGCGCATCCCCAACTTCAGCCTGCACATCATCTGCGAGAAGCACGGGCTGGGTGAGCCGTGGGCGGGTTACCGCGGCTACCTCAACCAGCGCCTGATGGAGCTGATCGCGCCGGACTACATGGAGCGCACGGTGTTCTGCTGCGGCCCGACGCCGTACATGACCGCAGTCAAGCGCATGCTCGAAGCGGTCGGCTTCGACATGAAGAACTACCACGAGGAATCGTTCGGTGCCACGCCGGCAGAGGCCAAGGCCGATGCGGTGGAGCATGCCGAACAGGCGGCCGATGCGCCGGAAGTGGATGCTTCGGACCTCAACCTGGTGGAGTTCATCGGCAGCGAGAAGAGCATCCGCGTCGCCCCGGGCGAGACTGTGCATGCAGCGGCGGCGAAGGTCGGGCTGATGATTCCCAAAGCCTGTGGCATGGGCATCTGCGGGACCTGCAAGGTGCTCAAGCTGGGCGGCGAAGTGGAGATGGAGCACAACGGCGGGATTACCGAGGAAGACGAAGCCGAGGGCTTCATCCTGTCGTGCTGCAGTGTGCCGAAGGGGGATGTACGGATCGATTACTGATCCGAGATTGCCGGGGCTGCGTTGCAGCCCTTTCGCGACACAAGGCCGCTCCTACAAGGGTATGCGTTTCCCTGTAGGAGCGGCCTTGTGTCGCGAACGGGCCGCAAAGCGGCCCCGGCATTCTCAAGTCAGGTGCGGAAGCGGGCTACCAGGCCATTCAGGTCCACCGCCAGGCGCGACAGCTCCGCACTCGCCGCGCTGGTCTGATGCGCCCCGGTAGCACTCTGCACCGACAGGTCGTTGATGTTCACCAGGTTGCGGTCCACCTCCCGCGCCACCTGGGCCTGTTCTTCTGCCGCACTGGCAATCACCAGGTTACGCTCGTTGATCTGCGCCACAGCGCCGGCAATGGTGTCCAGCGCCATGCCCGCACCCTTGGCGATATTCAGCGTCGACTCGGCGCGTTCGGTGCTGGTACGCATCGATTCCACCGCTTCTTCGGTACCGCCCTGGATGCTGCCGATCATGCGCTCGATCTCGCTGGTCGACTGCTGGGTACGATGGGCCAGCGCCCGCACTTCATCCGCCACCACGGCAAAACCACGACCGGCCTCACCGGCACGTGCCGCTTCGATCGCGGCGTTGAGCGCCAGCAGGTTGGTCTGGTCGGCCAGGCCGCGGATCACGTCGAGCACCTTGCCGATGTCGCGCGATTGCTCGGCCAGGTGGGTGATCAGCTTGGCGGTGGCCTGCACGTCACCGCTCATGCGTTCGATGGCGCCCACGGTTTCCATGACCAGGTCACGACCGTCGCCGGCCGAGCGGCTGGCTTCGCTTGAGGCCTCCGAAGTGCTGACCGCGTTGCGCGCCACTTCTTCCACGGCGCTGGTCATTTCGGTGACGGCGGTAGCTGCCTGCTCGATTTCATTGTTCTGCTGCTGCAGACCACGGGCGCTTTCGTCGGTGACGCAATTCAGCTCTTCGGCTGCCGAGGCCAGCTGGGTGGCGGAACCGGCGATCAGCTGCAGGGTGTCGCGCAGCTTGTCCTGCATGCGGGCCATGGCGCGCTGCAGGCGGGCGGCTTCGTCGCTGCCTTCGGCGCGGATCACCTTGGTCAGGTCGCCGTCGGCCACCTGTTCGGCTGCCTGCAGGGCCTCTTCGATCGGCTTGACGATGCTGCGGGTCAGCAGGAAGGCGCAGAGGAAGGTCAGCACGGTGGCGGCGATCAACAGGCCGATCACCAGGGCGAAGGCGGCGGCGTACTGGTTGGCGGCGGTTTGGTTGGTGGCGCGGGTCTGGTCGGTATTGATCTGTACCAGGGTGTCCATGACCTTGTTGATCTGGTCGGAGTTGGCCAACAGGTCGCGGTTGAGCAGGTCACGCAGCTCGTCCAGGCGGTCGGCCTGGCTCAGGCTGCGCATGCGCGACTCGAGCTGGCGGTACTGGCTGAGCAACTGGGTGTACTGGTCGAAGGCCGCCTGCTCGTCCGCAGCACCGATCATCGGCAGGTAGGCCTGGCGGGCACGGTCGATCTGGGCGTTGCGCTGGTCCAGCAGGTTGAGGGTGTCGCGCTGGGTTTCCGGCTCACGGTTGAGCAGCAGGCGGTAGGACAGGGTGCGCATGCGCAGGTTGAGTGCGGTCAGCTCGTCCAGGGTCTTGATGCTGGGCACGCTCACATTTTCGATGGCCACGCCGGCTTGTCGGATGTTGCCCATCTGCATGAGCGAGAAAATACCAAGGCCGAGCATGAGTACGCCGATCAGGGCGAACCCGAGCAACGCGCGCGGGGCGATGTTCATGTTGCGAAGAGACATGGGTAAAAGTCCAGGCAAGGAATAGGGGGGGCGCGGTCCATGCGACGAAATATGACCTGCCTGTCTATCGGTCGTGACTCATCAGTCTTGAGGCTGACTGACGGAAAATGTGAGCCTGCTAACTATTTACCTGACCGGCGGTTGATCCAGGTCGGAACAAGGGGCCCGATACCCTGTCAATCTGCGGGGTAGAAACCTTAAGAATCCGATATTTAATGGCGGGGGCTCACGCTTTTCTTTATCGTGTGCGCCCTTTGCAACAACCCGAGATAGACCCATGCTGGAAGCCTCCCTGAATCAACTCGAGCAACTGGTCAGCGACCTGATGCAGAAAAACGCTCAACTCACCGAGCAGAACACCACCCTCGGCCAGGAACTGGCCCAGGCCAAGGAAGAAAACGAGACCCTGCAGCTGTCGCTGATGGAGCAGGAAGAAAAGAATGGCGCTACCGCCGCGCGTATCCAGGCGCTGGTTGACCGCGCCAGCGCAGGTGTCGTCGGCGCATGAGACTGCAAGCGCAGCCGATCAATGTCGTGTCGATCCTCGGCAGCGACTATTCGATCAAGGCGCCCGAAGGCCAGGAAGAGACCTTGGCCCAGGCAGTGCGGATGCTCAATACCGCGCTGAACGAGACCAAGCGCCAGTACCCGACCCTGATCGGTGACAAGTTGCTGGTACTGGCCGCGCTGAATCTGTGTTCCAAGCAGGTCGAACTGCAGAAGGAGCACCAGCAGACCCTCGAGCGTACCCAGGCGCAGATCGATGCCACCGTCGATGCCATCGTCAAGACTATTGCTGAGTCTTGATCAATCCCTGGGGTCGCTTTGCGACCCTTTCGCGGCACAAGGCCGCTCCTACCGGTAACGCATGCCCTTTGTAGGAGCGGCCTTGTGTCGCGAAAGGACTGCGAAGCAGTCCCATTGTTCCAGATCACTGGATTAACTGAATACGCAAGTGTATACACTTCTCGCAAAACAATAATTAGCGGGGAGCAGGGGCATGCGTATCTGGCGTAAAAGCATCCAGTGGCAATTGATCGCAAGCATGGGCGCCGCCCTGCTGGCGAGCATTCTGGTGGTGGTGGTCATCTTTACGGTGGCGCTCAACCGCCTGACCGAGCGTTACCTGGTCGACACCGCCTTGCCGGCCAGTATCGAAGCGATCCGCAATGACATCGAGCGCATGCTCGGCCAGCCGTTGGTGGCTGCAGCCGACATTGCCGGTAATACGCTGCTGCGCGACTGGCTTGCCGCTGGCGAAGATCCCGCTCAAGCCCCTCAATTTCTGGAATACCTCCAGGCTGCCAAGCAGCGCAACCATGCATTCACCGCGTTGTTCGCCTCGACCGAAACGGGCAACTACTACAACGAGAATGGCCTGGATCGCACCCTCAGCCGCAGCAACCCCAATGACAAGTGGTTCTACGGCTATATCGACAGCGGTGCCGAACGCCTGGTGAACATCGATATCGATCATGCGACGGGCGAGTTGGCGCTGTTCATCGACTACCGGGTGGAAAAGGCCGGCAAACTGGTCGGCGTGGCTGGTATGGGCCTGCGCATGGCCGAGTTGTCGAGACTCATCCACGACTTCAGCTTTGGCGAGCACGGCAAGGTCTTCCTGGTGCGCAACGATGGCCTGATCCAGGTGCACCCGGATAACGCCTTCAGCGGCAAGCGCCAGCTCGCCGAACAGATGGGTGAGGACGCCGCCAGGGCGGTAATGGCCAAGGGGGGCCAACTGCACAGCGGTCGCTTCAGCCGCGATGGCGAAGACTATCTGGCGCTGGGGTTGCCCTTGCGCGACCTGAACTGGACCTTGGTAGCCGAGGTACCGAAGTCGGAAATCTACGCACAGATGCGCCAGGCGGTGTGGCTGACCAGCCTTATCGGCGGTGCGGTTGCATTGGTTTCGCTGCTGCTGGTGGTGCTGCTGGCGCGTGGGTTGGTGCGGCCGATTCGTCGCGTTACCGCCGCGCTGGTACAGATTGGCAGTGGCAGTGGCGACCTCAGCCATCGCCTGGACGATTCCCGCCAGGATGAACTGGGCGACCTGGCCCGTGGTTTCAACCGCTTCCTCGACAGCCAGCGCGGCTTGATCGGTGAGGTGCTGCGCACCAGCGGGCGCCTGCATCAGGCAGTAGAGCAGGTGACCCAGGTTGTGGATAACACCGCCGAACGTTCCGGGCGGCAGCAGGAGATGACCGAGATGGTCGCCACTGCCGTGCATGAGATGGGCCTGACCGTGCAGGACATTGCCCGTAACGCCGGTGATGCGGCCCAGGCATCGCAAACTGCGCGGGATGAAGCCATGCAGGCGCGTGAGGTGGTACGGCGCTCGATCCAAGGCATCGAGGGCATGTCGGGGGACATCGGCATGGCTGCTGATGCGGTGAGCCAGTTGGCCGATGAAGTCGCCTCGATCGATGAAGTACTGGCAGTGATTCGTAGTATTTCCGAACAGACCAACCTGTTGGCATTGAATGCTGCAATCGAAGCGGCCAGGGCAGGGGAGATGGGGCGTGGGTTTGCCGTGGTGGCAGACGAAGTGCGCACCTTGGCCCGGCGCACACAGCTGTCCACCGATGAAGTGCAGCAGATGATCCAGCGCCTCAAGCAGGGCGCAGGCTCAGCGGTGAGCTCGATGCAGGCAGGACAGCGCGCGACGGGCAGTGGTGTGGAGTCGAGCCAACTGACCGGCGCGTCGTTGGGTGCGATCACCGATCAGGTCGAGCACATCAGCGACATGAACCATCAGGTGGCCACGGCGACCGAGGAACAGTCGGCGGTGACTGAAGAAATCAACCGGACGGTACAGGGGATTTCCGATCTGGCGCGGGAGACGGCGGCCGAGGTGCAAGGTTGCCGGGAGGAGTGCCAGGCGTTGCGTGGGCTGGCCGACGACCTGGCGCGGCAGATGGGCGGGTTCAAGCTTTAGCATGCGGGGGCCGCTGTGCGGCCCTTTCGCGACACAAGGCCGCTCCTACAAGGCGTTGCGGCCTCCTGTAGGAGCGGCGTCGCGAAAGTCGGGCGAAGCCCTACCGGCCATCTGTCAGGCGCTGATGATGCTGCGGATATCCGCCGCCAGTTCCCGCACCCGCTCTTCTTCGGTATCCCATGAGCACATGAACCGTGCGCCGCCACTGCCAATGAAGGTATAGAACCGCCACCCCTTGCCACGCAGTGCTTCAATCGCCGGCTCCGGCATCTGCAGGAACACCCCGTTGGCCTCCACCGGGAACATCAGTTCCACCCCTGGCAGGTCACTCACCAGTGACGCCAGCAACTGCGCGCAATGGTTGGCGTGGTTGCCGTGGCGCAACCAGGCGCCATCTTCCAGCAGCCCCACCCACGGCGCCGACAGGAAGCGCATCTTCGACGCCAGTTGCCCGGCCTGCTTGCAGCGGTAGTCGAAGTCCTCGGCCAGCTGGCGGTTGAAGAACAGGATCGCCTCGCCTACCGCCATGCCGTTCTTGGTGCCGCCAAAGCACAGCACATCGACACCGGCCTTCCAGGTCAGCTCGGCCGGGCTGCAGCCAAGGAACGCGCAGGCATTGGTGAAGCGTGCGCCGTCCATGTGCAGGTTAAGGCCAAGCTCCTTGCAGGTGGCGCTGATTGCCTTGAGCTCGTCAGGACGATAGACGGTACCGACCTCGGTAGCTTGGGTAAGGGTGACCACTCGCGGTTTGGGGTAATGGATGTCCTGGCGCTTGAGTGCCACTTCGCGGATCGATTGCGGCGTCAGCTTGCCATTGACACTGGGCGCGGTGAGCAGCTTGGAGCCGTTGGAGAAGAACTCCGGCGCGCCACATTCGTCGGTCTCGACGTGGGCGGTCTCGGAGCAGATCACGCTGTGGTAGCTCTGGCACAGGGAGGCCAGGGCCAGGGAGTTGGCGGCGGTGCCGTTGAAGGCGAAGAACACCTCGCAGTCGGTTTCGAACAGTTTGCGGAAGTACGCCGAGGCACGCTCGGTCCACTGGTCGTCGCCGTAGGCGCGGTCGTGGCCGCGGTTGGCTTTCTCCATCGCCGCCCAGGCTTCGGGGCAGATGCCGGAATAGTTGTCGCTGGCGAATTGTTGGCTCTTATCTGTCATGACACTGTCCTGTGAACGACGCAGAACAGCACTCTAAACCATCGATTCAGCGGTTGCCTATACAAGCAGCCCAACCGTCTATTTATCGGGTGCCCATGCCGGCCTCTTCGCGGGTAAACCCGCTCCCACAGGGATACCACAAGCCTTCAGCACACTGCCGTACCTGTGGGAGCGGGTTTACCCGCGAAAGGGCCGGCACGGTCAACACCCAAGCCAATGTCGTAAACGCGCCATTGCAAGGCGTGCGCAGGCATCTGACCCACCCCGCCCAGTCATAACATCGCCACAAAGGGCCACAGTGCCCCACGACAAAAAACGATCGCTGCCGGGAGATACACGATGTTCAGCAAGCAAGACCAGATCCAGGGTTACGACGATGCACTGCTGGCGGCGATGAATGCCGAAGAACAGCGTCAGGAAGATCACATCGAGCTGATCGCTTCGGAAAACTACACCAGCAAGCGCGTGATGCAGGCCCAGGGCAGCGGCCTGACCAACAAGTACGCCGAAGGCTACCCAGGCAAGCGCTACTACGGCGGCTGCGAGCACGTCGACAAGGTCGAGGCGCTGGCCATCGAGCGCGCCAAGCAGCTGTTCGGCGCCGACTACGCCAACGTCCAGCCACACTCCGGTTCCTCGGCCAACGGTGCGGTCTACCTGGCCCTGCTGCAGGCCGGTGACACCATCCTAGGCATGAGCCTGGCCCACGGCGGCCACCTGACCCACGGCGCCAAGGTGTCGTCCTCGGGCAAGCTGTACAACGCTGTGCAGTACGGCATCGACACCAAGACTGGCTTGATCGACTACGACGAAGTCGAGCGCCTGGCGGTCGAGCACAAGCCGAAGATGATCGTTGCCGGTTTCTCGGCCTACTCCAAGACCCTCGACTTCCCGCGTTTCCGCGCCATCGCCGACAAGGTCGGTGCGCTGCTGTTCGTCGACATGGCCCACGTCGCCGGCCTGGTTGCCGCGGGCCTGTACCCGAACCCGATCCCGTTCGCCGACGTGGTTACCACCACCACCCACAAGACCCTGCGCGGTCCACGTGGCGGCCTGATCCTGGCCAAGGCCAACGAAGAGATCGAGAAAAAGCTCAACGCCGCAGTATTCCCGGGCGCCCAGGGCGGCCCGCTGATGCACGTGATCGCCGCCAAGGCGGTGTGCTTCAAAGAGGCCTTGGAGCCTGAGTTCAAGAGCTACCAGAAACAAGTCATCGAAAACGCCCAGGCCATGGCCCAGGTGTTTGTCGACCGCGGCTACGACGTGGTCTCCGGCGGCACCGACAACCACCTGTTCCTGGTCAGCCTGATTCGCCAGGGCCTGACCGGCAAAGATGCCGACGCCGCCCTGGGCCGCGCGCACATCACCGTCAACAAGAACGCCGTGCCGAACGACCCGCAGTCGCCGTTCGTCACTTCTGGCCTGCGCATCGGCACCCCGGCCGTGACCACCCGCGGCTTCAAGGTCGCCCAGTGCGTAGCGCTGGCCGGCTGGATCTGCGACATCCTCGACAACCTCGGTGACGCTGACGTCGAAGCCGATGTGGCGAAGAACGTCGCGGCCCTGTGCGCCGACTTCCCTGTTTACCGCTGAGTGGAGTAAACGACCATGCAACGCTACTCGGGCTTCGGCCTCTTCAAACACTCCCTCAGCCACCACGAAAACTGGCAGCGCATGTGGCGCACGCCGACCCCTAAAAAGGTCTACGACGTGGTTATCGTCGGCGGTGGCGGCCATGGCCTGGCCACGGCTTACTACCTGGCCAAAGAGCACGGCATCACCAACGTTGCCGTGATCGAGAAAGGCTACCTGGGCGGCGGCAACACTGCCCGTAACACCACCATCGTGCGGTCCAACTACCTGTGGGACGAGTCGGCGCACCTGTACGAGCACGCCATGAAGCTGTGGGAAGGCCTGTCCCAGGACCTCAACTACAACGTCATGTTCTCCCAGCGCGGTGTCTACAACCTGTGCCACACCCTGCAGGACATGCGTGACTCCGAGCGCCGTGTTTCCGCCAACCGCCTCAACGGCGTCGATGGCGAGCTGCTCAACACTGCCCAGGTCGCGGCCGAAATCCCGTACCTGGACTGCTCGAAGAACACCCGTTACCCGATCCTCGGCGCAACCGTTCAGCGCCGTGGTGGCGTGGCCCGTCACGACGCCGTGGCCTGGGGCTTCGCCCGTGCCGCCGACGCCCTGGGCGTGGACCTGATCCAGCAGACCGAAGTGATTGGCTTTCGCAAGGAAAACGGCGCGGTCATCGGCGTGGAAACCAACAAAGGCTTCATCGGTGCCAAGCGCGTTGGTGTGGTCACCGCCGGTAACTCCGGGCACATGGCCAAGCTGGCCGGCTTCCGCCTGCCACTGGAATCGCACCCGCTGCAAGCGCTGGTATCCGAGCCGATCAAGCCGATCATCGACTCGGTGATCATGTCCAACGCCGTTCACGGTTACATCAGCCAGTCCGACAAGGGCGACCTGGTGATCGGTGCCGGTATCGACGGCTGGGTCGGCTACGGCCAACGTGGTTCCTACCCGGTGATCGAGCACACCCTGCAGGCCATCGTCGAGATGTTCCCCAACCTCTCGCGCGTGCGCATGAACCGCCAGTGGGGCGGCATCGTCGACACCTCGCCGGACGCTTGCCCGATCATCACCAAGACCCCGGTCAAGAACATGTTCTTCAACTGCGGTTGGGGGACCGGTGGCTTCAAGGCGACCCCGGGTTCGGGCAACGTCTTCGCCGCGAGCCTGGCCAAGGGCGAAATGCACCCACTGGCCGCGCCGTTCTCCATGGACCGTTTCTACAACGGCGCACTGATCGACGAACACGGCGCCGCCGCCGTCGCCCACTAACCGGAGACACCGTCATGTTGCATATTTTCTGTCCCCACTGCGGCGAGCTGCGCTCCGAAGAAGAGTTCCACGCCTCTGGCCAGGCGCACATCGCCCGCCCGCTGGACCCCAACGCCTGCACCGACGAGGAGTGGGGCACCTACATGTTCTACCGTGACAACCCACGCGGTATTCACCATGAACTGTGGGACCACGTTGCCGGCTGCCGCCAGTACTTCAACGTCACCCGTAACACCGTGACTTACGAGATTCTGGAAACCTACAAGATTGGCCAGAAGCCGCAAGTGACTGCTGATGGCAAAGCTGCGAACGCACCGTCCGCCGTCAAAGGCCAAGGGGAAAAAGTATGAGCCAGACCTATCGCCTCGCCAGCGGCGGCCGTATCGACCGCAGCAAGGTCCTGAACTTCACCTTCAACGGCAAGACCTACCAGGGTTATGCCGGTGACAGCCTGGCCGCTGCCTTGCTGGCCAATGGCGTCGACATCGTCGGCCGCAGCTTCAAGTACTCGCGCCCACGCGGCATCATCGCTGCCGGTACCGAAGAGCCGAACGCCATCCTGCAGATCGGCTCCAGCGAAGCCACCCAGATCCCTAACGTACGTGCCACTCAGCAGGCGCTGTACGCAGGCCTGGTCGCCACCAGCACCAACGGCTGGCCGAACGTCAACAACGACGTCATGGGCATCCTTGGCAAGGTCGGTGGCAGCATGATGCCGCCGGGCTTCTACTACAAAACCTTCATGTACCCGAAATCGTTCTGGATGACGTACGAGAAGTACATCCGCAAAGCCGCCGGCCTTGGCCGTGCGCCGCTGCAGAACGACCCGGACAGCTACGACTACATGAACCAGCACTGCGACGTGCTGATCGTCGGCGCCGGCCCTGCTGGCCTGGCCGCCGCCCTGGCCGCTGCACGCAGCGGTGCCCGGGTGATCCTGGCCGATGAGCAGGAAGAGTTCGGCGGCAGCCTGCTCGACACCCGCGAAACCCTCGACGGCAAGCCGGCCGCCGACTGGGTCAACGCCGTGGTCAAAGAGCTCGAAGGCCTGCCGGAAGTGACCCTGCTGCCACGCGCCACGGTCAACGGCTACCACGACCATAATTTCCTGACCATTCACGAGCGCCTCACCGACCACCTCGGCGACCGCGCCCCGATCGGCCAGGTTCGCCACCGTGTGCACCGCGTCCGCGCCAAGCGCGTGGTCCTGGCTGCCGGCGCCCACGAGCGCCCGCTGGTGTACGGCAACAACGACCTGCCGGGCAACATGCTGGCAGGTGCTGTGTCCACCTACGTACGCCGCTACGGCGTGGCGCCGGGCCGCAAGCTGGTGCTGTCGACCAACAACGACCACGCCTACCGCGCCGCGCTGGACTGGCACGACGCTGGCCTGCAGGTGGTTGCCATTGCCGACGCCCGCCACAACCCACGCGGTTCGCTGGTTGAAGAAGCACGTGCCAAAGGCATCCGCATCCTCACCTCCAGCGCCGTGATCGAGGCCAAAGGCACCAAGCACGTCAGCGGCGCCCGTGTGGCCGCCATCGATGTGCAGGCGCACAAGGTCACCAGCCCTGGCGAAACCCTCGAATGCGACCTGATCGCTACCTCCGGTGGCTACAGCCCGATCGTGCACCTGGCTTCGCACCTGGGCGGTCGCCCGGTATGGCGTGAAGACATCCTCGGCTTCGTGCCGGGCGATGCCCCACAGAAACGCGAATGCGTAGGCGGCATCAACGGGGTCTACGCCCTGGGCGACGTGATTGCCGATGGCTTCGAAGGCGGCGCTCGCGCAGCCACCGAAGCCGGCTTCAAAGCCACCGTTGGCAGCCTGCCGAAAACCGTTGCGCGCAAGGAAGAGGCCACCGTGGCGCTGTTCCAGGTGCCGCACGACAAAGGCACGGCCCGCGCACCCAAGCAGTTCGTCGACCAGCAGAACGACGTCACCGCAGCCGCCATCGAACTGGCCACCCGCGAAGGCTTCGAATCGGTCGAGCACGTAAAACGCTACACCGCACTGGGCTTCGGTACCGACCAGGGCAAGCTGGGCAACATCAACGGCCTGGCCATCGCCGCCCGTTCGATCGGCATCACCATCCCGGAAATGGGCACCACCATGTTCCGCCCGAACTACACGCCGGTGACTTTCGGTGCAGTAGCCGGTCGCCACTGTGGCCACCTGTTCGAGCCGGTACGCTTCACCGCCCTGCATGCCTGGCACGTGAAGAACGGTGCCGAGTTCGAAGACGTCGGCCAGTGGAAGCGCCCTTGGTACTTCCCGAAAGCCGGTGAAGACATCCATGCTGCCGTGGCGCGTGAATGCAAGGCCGTGCGCGACAGCGTGGGCCTGCTGGACGCCTCGACCCTGGGCAAGATCGACATCCAGGGCCCGGATGCCCGCGAGTTCCTCAACCGCATCTACACCAACGCCTGGACCAAGCTCGACGTGGGCAAGGCCCGCTACGGCCTGATGTGCAAGGAAGACGGCATGGTCTTCGACGACGGCGTGACCGCCTGCGTCGGCGACAACCACTTCATCATGACCACCACCACCGGCGGCGCCGCCCGCGTGCTGCAGTGGATGGAGCTGTACCACCAGACCGAATGGCCAGAGATGAAGGTGTACTTCACCTCGGTCACCGACCACTGGGCGACCATGACCCTGTCTGGCCCGAACAGCCGCAAGCTGCTCAGCGAACTGACCGACATCGACATGGACAAGGAAGCCTTCCCGTTCATGACCTGGAAGGAAGGCAATGTTGGCGGCGTGCCAGCCCGCGTGTTCCGTATCTCGTTCACCGGTGAACTGTCGTACGAAGTCAACGTGCAGGCCAACTACGCCATGGGCGTGCTGGAGCAGATCATCGAGGCGGGCAAGAAGTACAACCTGACCCCGTACGGCACCGAGACCATGCACGTCCTGCGTGCCGAGAAGGGCTTCATCATCGTTGGCCAGGATACCGATGGCTCGATGAACCCGGACGACCTCAACATGAGCTGGTGCGTTGGCCGCAACAAGCCGTTCTCGTGGATCGGCCTGCGTGGCATGAACCGCGAAGACTGCCTGCGCGACAACCGCAAGCAACTGGTAGGCCTCAAGCCGATCGACCCAACCAAGTGGCTGCCAGAAGGCGCCCAGCTGGTGTTCGATCCGAAGCAACCGATCCCGATGGACATGGTCGGCCACGTTACCTCCAGCTATGCCTCCAACTCCCTGGGCTATTCGTTCGCCATGGGTGTGGTCAAGGGCGGCCTCAAGCGCATGGGCGAGCGTGTTTATTCGCCACAGGCCGATGGCAGCGTGATCGAGGCGGAGATCGTGTCTTCGGTGTTCTTCGATCCGAAGGGTGAGCGGCAGAACGTTTGAGGCTTCACCAGTAGCACTGGCTGGAATGCGGTCTGTGTGGGAGCGGGTTCACCCGCGATTGCGATGGTGGATTCACCGCCCTCTTCGCGGGTAAACCCGCTCCCACAGGATCTCCACCGTCAGTGCCAACAGGTTCTACCTCAGGTCTTCGCGATCAACAGAATTCAAGGCAGGTAAGAAATGAGCGCTATCAACGTCTTCCAGCAAAACCCCGGCAGCGATGCCAAGGCCCAGTCGCCACTGCACCACGCCGACCTGGCCAGCCTGGTCGGCAAGGGCCGCAAGAACGCAGGCGTGACCCTGCGGGAACGCAAGTTCCTCGGCCACCTGACCCTGCGTGGCGATGGCCACAACCCGGAATTCGCCGCTGGCGTGCACAAGGCCCTGGGCCTGGAGCTGCCGGTTGCCCTGACCGTGGTCGCCAACAACGAGATGTCGCTGCAATGGGTAGGCCCGGATGAGTGGCTGCTGATCGTGCCCGGCGGCCAGGAGCTGGCAGTGGAGCAGAAGCTGCGCGCGGCCCTCGACGGCCAGCACATCCAGGTGGTCAACGTCAGCGGCGGGCAGAGCCTGCTGGAGCTGCGCGGCCCGAACGTGCGCGAAGTGCTGATGAAGTCCACCAGCTATGATGTTCACCCGAACAACTTCCCGGTGGGCAAGGCAGTCGGCACCGTGTTCGCCAAGTCGCAACTGGTGATCCGCCGCACCGCCGAAGACACCTGGGAACTGGTGATCCGCCGCAGCTTCGCCGACTACTGGTGGCTGTGGCTGCAGGACGCTTCGGCCGAATACGGCCTGAGCATCGAGGCTTAAGGAGAGCAGAACATGAGTCGGGCACCGGATACCTGGATTCTCACCGCCGACTGCCCGAGCATGCTCGGCACCGTCGACGTGGTGACGCGTTTCCTCTACGAGCAGCGCTGCTACGTGACGGAGCACCACTCCTTCGATGACCGGCAGTCGGGGCGCTTCTTCATTCGCGTCGAATTCCGCCAGCCGGACGATTTTGACGAGGCGGGCTTCCGTGCCGGCCTGGCCGAACGCAGCGAAGCGTTCGGCATGGCCTTCGAGCTGACCGCACCCAATCACCGTCCCAAGGTGGTGATCATGGTGTCCAAGGCCGACCACTGCCTGAATGACTTGCTGTACCGCCAGCGCATCGGGCAGCTGGGCATGGACGTGGTCGCGGTGGTGTCCAACCACCCCGACCTCGAACCCTTGGCGCACTGGCACAAGATTCCTTACTACCACTTCGCACTCGACCCCAACGACAAAGCCGGGCAAGAGCGCAAGGTGCTGCAGGTGATCGAGGAGACCGGCGCCGAGCTGGTGATCCTTGCCCGTTACATGCAGGTGCTGTCGCCTGAGCTGTGCCGGCGCCTGGATGGCTGGGCGATCAACATTCACCACTCGTTGCTGCCCGGGTTCAAGGGCGCCAAGCCTTATCACCAGGCGTACAACAAGGGCGTGAAAATGGTTGGCGCCACGGCGCACTACATCAACAACGACCTCGATGAAGGGCCGATCATTGCCCAGGGCGTCGAGGTGGTGGACCACAGCCATTACCCGGAAGACCTGATTGCCAAGGGGCGCGACATCGAGTGCCTGACCCTGGCGCGGGCGGTGGGGTATCACATCGAGCGTCGGGTGTTCCTCAACGCCAACCGGACTGTCGTTCTCTGAACATTTCTGGGGCTGCTTTGCAGCCCTTTCGCGACACAAGGCCGCTCCTACAGGTATCGCATTCTCCTGTAGGAGCGGCCTTGCGTCGCGAAAGGGGCGCACAGCGGCCCCAGCTTTTCCCCTGCCGTTAAAAGGCATCTCCCTGTCGTTTCCAGTCAGTGCAAACCGCCGTATCAAGCCCACAATTCCCTGCATTCCAGTAACACATGCCGCCCATGGACGGCGGCGCGTTCCACCACCGCTGCATAAATAAAAATCAAGCGAGGTAAGAGCATGTCTGGCAATCGTGGAGTGGTGTATCTCGGCGCTGGCAAGGTCGAAGTACAGAAGATCGACTACCCGAAAATGCAAGACCCACGCGGCAAGAAGATCGAGCACGGCGTGATCCTCAAGGTGGTCTCCACCAACATCTGCGGCTCCGACCAGCACATGGTCCGCGGCCGCACCACTGCCCAGGTCGGCCTGGTCCTGGGCCACGAAATCACCGGTGAAATCGTCGAGCTGGGGCGTGACGTAGAGCGCCTGAAGATCGGCGACCTGGTGTCGGTACCGTTCAACGTCGCGTGCGGGCGCTGCCGCTCGTGCAAAGAGATGCACACCGGTGTCTGCCTCACCGTCAACCCGGCCCGCGCTGGCGGCGCCTACGGCTATGTCGACATGGGCGACTGGACCGGCGGGCAGGCCGAGTACGTGCTGGTGCCGTACGCCGACTTCAACCTGCTGAAACTGCCGGATCGCGACAAGGCCATGGAAAAGATCCGTGACCTGACCTGCCTGTCCGACATCCTGCCGACCGGCTACCACGGCGCCGTCACCGCCGGCGTAGGCCCAGGCAGCACCGTCTACGTAGCGGGTGCCGGCCCGGTCGGCCTGGCCGCCGCCGCCTCGGCGCGCCTGTTGGGCGCCGCCTGCGTGATCGTCGGTGACCTCAACCCAGCCCGCCTGGCCCACGCCAAGTCCCAAGGCTTCGAAGTGGTCGACCTGTCCAAGGACACCCCGCTGCACGAGCAGATCGTCGACATTCTCGGTGAGCCGGAAGTGGACTGCGCCGTCGACGCCGTCGGCTTCGAAGCCCGCGGCCATGGCCACGAAGGTGCCAAGCACGAGGCACCGGCCACCGTGCTGAACTCACTGATGCAAGTTACCCGCGTTGCCGGCAACATCGGTATCCCGGGCCTGTACGTGACCGAAGACCCAGGCGCGGTGGATGCCGCTGCCAAGATTGGCGCGCTGAGCATCCGCTTCGGCCTGGGCTGGGCCAAGTCGCACAGCTTCCACACCGGCCAGACCCCGACCATGAAGTACAACCGCCAGCTGATGCAGGCGATCATGTGGGACCGCATCAACATTGCCGAGGTGGTGGGTGTGCAAGTGATCAACCTGGATCAGGCGCCTGAAGGGTATGGCGAGTTCGATGCAGGGGTGCCGAAGAAGTTTGTGATTGACCCGCACAAGATGTGGGGCGCGGCGTAATATTCGTTGAATGAATATAGCCCTTCGCATTGAGGGGCTATATTTTTATTTTTAATCTTATAATTGAGGCACTTTTAGAGTTTTTCGTATCCCCTCATTTATCCTTTGCATTTCGTCCTCAGCATCTGAGCCGTACGGTGTTGAATCAGTTGACGGGGTTCTGCGATTTTGTGCCGCACGGAAATTTCTCGCGATTCGAATGTTGTCCAGCAGCGCTTCTGTTGGTGCATCAGTTGAGGGGAACTGAGAGATATCTATATCTGACCGTCGAACTAGCAGTTCACCTGCATGTGCTTTGGCAATATTTTTCTCTTTGCCGAGTGCGGCGCCGATCAATTTTTCGGGCTTGTCAAGTAAGCGCTTGATGTTTTGCAAGGCCGGTTTTGTCATTGTGTTCAAATGTTTGTTTGCTTTTGATAGTGATATTGCAGAATCAAAGTCAAGATGCTTGATAATGTTGGTAAATATATCAGGCTCAGTCAGGTTCGTTATTTATTTAGCGAGGGGCATATGTCCGGACGGGTCTGAAAGGTTTACTGGGTCGCATCTGACAAAGCAGTAAGTGTTCAGCCCGCCGGCACCAAATGGGCTCAGCCGGTCAGTTGAACAGAAGCGCATTGAAACAGTACTGTATCTTCGATAACCATTGCCTAGTAGATACCCCCGGGAACTCACGTCATAAAACTCACCCTTGAATCCCATCACGGCGCGGGTTGATAGCGACCTAGGGTCGTGTCCGTATGCAGAATAACTGCGGGTTTGCTCTTTTTCAGCGTCCAACGCCTTGAGCACCGACCCCTTATCATCTGTGGCTAGCAGGCTGGACGTTGAGTCACCTTGTAGTTGCTGCTCAGCTAGCGGTAACCCAGCACTGCGAAAGATGGAGCGATGCTGATCGCCCTGTTTCACGGTGACGAGATTGTTGCCCTGGTAGAAGAAGAGCGAGCGGTTCGAGGCTTTGCTCATGATTCAAGTCACTGCCGTGCTGGATGATTGGAGGCTGATCGAAGCTCATCTTGAATAGGACCAGGGATTTTGATTCTGGCAGAAATAACAGTTTCTTAGGCTCACGCGGGCCCTGTGGGAGCCAGCTTGCCGGCGATGAGGCCGGCAGGGCCGACGCGAGGCTAAGCGCATCATCCCCAACTCAGCATCATTCAACGGCGCCTTACTCGTCATGGTTTTGCACCACAAGTACCGAGCCTTTGTCATCGGTGGCCAGCAAGCCGCCGGTCTGGGTTTTGTCTGTACTCAGCTCTGCCAGCGGTTGTTCCGCATTGCGGAAGATGGCGACATGCTGGTCGCCTTGTTTCAAGGTGATCAGCTTGTCGCCCTGGTAGAAGAAAAGCGAGCGGTTCGATATTTTGCTCATGATTCAAGTCCCTGCCGTGCTGGATGAATGGAGGCTGCTCGAAGCCCATTCTGAACAGCCGCAGGGATTTTGATACTGGCAGAATTACTAGTTTTGTGGCCTGAAAGGGGGGCCTGTGGGAGCGGGCTTGCCCGCGAAGAGGCCAGCCCTGCCAACCCGTCAATCAGCGCATCATCCCAACTCTGCATCATCCATCAGCGCCTTGGCCAGCGCGCTCAGATAATGCGAGGCCCAAAGTAACTGCGGTTTGTTGTCCATCAGGCCGTCAATGGTCAAGTCCCGCACATAGCCCATCAGTTCCGAGGCCTGTTCGCGCGGGCTCTGGCAGGGAATGCCCGGGGCAATGCAGAACAACGGGAGGGTGTGGCCTTCGCCCTGGTAGAAAAATGTCTGCCTCAAGCAGCACCCGCAGCGCTTCAAGCTCATGCATTGTGGCCACCATCAGAATCGAGGCCGGCGATTTGGGCTGCAGCAGAATTGCCTGATGCGCGACGGTTTGAACGCACAGCGCGTAGTCTGTGGCCTAGATGAGGGTGTCTTCGAGGGAATGGGATTTGTGGTAGATCGGGGACAATCTTAGGCTCTGTGTGAAACGCCTTGATGCTCCGTTGGAAACAGCCCCGGAATGCTCATTACAACCCGTAAACTCCGCTTCCTTGGCTGTTTCGCCTTGCCTGACCTTCGTCTCAAGGCGTTTCACGCAGACCCTAAGAGCTCGGGTAGGCCAAGTCGAACCGAGCAATGAATGCTGTCAGGGTTGATATGAGCAATTGAGGCCTCTCGACTGGAGAGGCGCTTGCGCGCAGCGCGAGGCAGTGCTTAGCTTTGTCGAGTATTTTTCACTATTAGCCAAATACCTACGCCAATTATCACGAATGCAGTTAATATCTCGAATGCCGAGCCCCTGCCAGTGCCGGCGCTATCATAATCGTAGGGCCTTCGGTTGACTTTTGTTTTCGTATTTTGTGATGAGTTATTATCACTGTTGCGAGGCATTATAGTGTTTGAGGAGGAGGGGGTGGGGGCTGAAATAATACTTGATGCAGCAGTGTAATTGGTCGCTGGAGAGGATGAAGTTGTACCAGGTAAAAGTCGTGGTTGTCGTTCAGAGGGTTGTGATGCATTGATCGCTCGGCTTGTGGTGTTGGTTTGTGGTGTGTCAAAGAACTGCGGTGTACTTTTGGGGCTATGAAACCCATAAGTGCCAAATTTGGCCGTTGCGGCCCGGATCTGTCTGAGACCGCGTTGAACAACCGCAATTGGTTTCTGTAGCATCGTTACCCGAAATTCACCCGTAGGGTCGAGCTGATTTATCGGATCCCCTCCACAGTATGCCGATGGGTGCAGCCCACCTTTCTCGAATGGGCTCAATTTGTCATTGCTGCAGAAGCGCATGAGTGAGGGGTTGTATATTCGACGTCCAGCACCCAAGGGGTACCCTTGAGTAAGCGGATCACACCACTGCCCGTTAAATCCAAGCAATGCGTGCAGTTTTTCTGTGGCCAAGTATCCGTAGGGTGAATACGCCACTGATCCAGATGCAAGCCCCAGGACTGAATTAGCATGGTCAACACGAAGCATCTCTGCTGTTCGCGATTGAGCAAGTTGGGCCAGCGCCACGTCATTTGCCCATAACACGTGCCGATTGCCGTTGGCGGCTACTTCTGTTGCCAATTGATCGTTTTTATAGAAATGCAAGCTCTGCTGCGGCGCCAGAGTCTGTTTGCGCTTGCGAGTGGAAGAGGTACTCATGGTGGTGGCCTGAGAAGTCATTGCTGTATCGGCACTTTGCATGGCTTTTAAGCCCATCACAACTAGCAGTTTTAACAGGTCACAAGATTGAGACGGTCTGCAAACGTGGTGACAGTCCAGTCGCCAATCCATCACTCAGCCCATCATCACCAACTCAGCATCATCCATCAGCGCCTTGGCCAACGCGCCATATAATGTAAAGCCCAAAGCAACTGCGGTTTGTTGTCCATCAGGCCGTCAAGGGTCAAGTCCCGCACATAGCCCATCAGTTCCGAGGCCTGTTCGCGCGCTCTGGCAGGGAATGCCCGGGGCAATGCAGAACAGCGGGTGGGTGTGGCCTTCGCCCTCGTAGAAAAAGGTCTTGCCTACGGTGGTCTTGGTGTCGTCGCTGGCCATGATTCAATCTCCCTGAAGTTTCTCGACTGCCAGGCCCGGCCCTATCGCGGCTGAAGCGGCTCCTACAGGCCTTGTGCGGCCCCTGTAGGAGCGGCTTCAGCCGCGAAGGGCCAGCCCAGCCAACACAAGGCTCAAGTCCTAGCGCAGTGTTCGCGGCTCCGCCGGCATCTGCGCCTGGATCAACGCCGCCTCAAGCAGCACCCGCAGCGCTTCAAGCTCATGCATCGTGGCTATCATCACAATCGAGACCGGTGATTTGGTCTGCAGTAGAATCGCCTGATGCGCCACGGTTTGGGCGCACAGCGCGTAGTCCTTGGCCTAGATGAGGGTGTCTTCGAGGGAATGGGAGGCGTGGGTTGAATGGGGACGATCTTTAGCATGATGAATGATGCCACCACCGACCTGCTGTCAAACAAGAGGGTGGCAGCTGTACCTGGGTTGACAGACCGGTAGGTCAACCAAAACCCGGCGCACGTGAGTGCCCCCTGCACAGCTGCCATAGAAGCAAAGCCATGTGGTTGACGAAAGCGGCCTGTCAAAGCCGGTCGCTGATTTTGTAACGTCCGCCCAGAGTTTGGAGCCGCATTACGGCTCACAGGTAGCATTCAAGTTGTTACATGATCCGGCGCCGGTGATGTTCATGCTTGTCGGATGGTCATCATGGAAGCGGCTACTTCAATGGGGTTGCTGTCTTTAGTTAGAAGGTCTAAATAGATACGATGGTTTTCTTTTGTGAAGTATCGGGTTTTTGTATTGACTGAGGCTTCAGTGAAGTCGTTTAAATTTGCTAACGTCTTGGTTATTTCATTTAACCTGCTCTCGTAATATTGGAGTTTTGACTTCTCGGTACGAGTGTTTCCGGGCAGTGTCTTTTGACCATGGTTTGGTGCGTTTATTGCTCGGTATTTATTAAACTTGTATGTAAGAAACCGATGTTCTTGAGTAACTTCATTCTTGGTGGCTTTATATTCATTCTTGCTTAGCGATCGATGTTTCACCTCTGCATATGTGCGGATCGTACGCGTCGCGGAGCCATACCGTGAACTTGAAGTTTCGCGGCTAAATCCGCTGGTGAGATATTTCCAAATGAAGTGGCCAGAGGGATCGGTATTATTGATAGGGTCATCCTGACAGTAGGCATAGGCATTAATGCCGCCATTGTCGAATGGACTTTGATTGTCAGGTGATTGGAAGCGCATCAAGTTCGTACTGAACGTGCGATAGCTGCCCAGAATATAGTTGCCAAGAAAATCATCTAAATATTCCCCATTAAAAGCTGATAGCGCGGCTGCGGCGCTGCTGTAGCCATAAGCTGAGTAAACGTTTTTTTGGCTGTCGTTAGGTGTGCAAGCCTCTAGCACGGAACCACTATTACTTATCATTAGTAAGTCGGCGTTTGCTCTTTGTGGTTTCAGTTCGGCTAACGATAATTCAGGCGTTCGAAAAATCCTGTTTATGAGGTTGTCATTGCCTAAGTTAGATATTTTTCCTTTGTTGTAAAAGAATTGCACGGATGTTTGTTTGTTCATGAGGTTGCTCCCTTTGCCGTGGCTTCGATAGAGCTGTATCAGGTGTGGTTCAGCCCGGTTGCAGTGTCGGATCATCTGCTCCACTGACTTATACTGATCGCAACCTCCATAGAATCAATCCAGAAGCGAGTGCTCGGCTACTGGCAAAAATGATAGGTACGCAGAATAGGCCAGCAGACCTCAGGTGACGCTTTGGAGATCGGGCTAATTAAGTGCTTTTGATCACGCGACACGGGGCCTGGAACAAATCTCCGATCCTTCAGTCAAACGCCTCGTTTCCGCAGGCCATCACGGCCCATGAGGTCCCTCCCGATGAAAGCATTCACCCTGGCAACCCTGATGACCCTGGCCGCAAGCCCGGTGTTCGCCTTCAACTTCAGCGACGCCGCCAACGCCGTCTCCGCCATGCAGACCCAGAAGCAACAAGGCCAGGTACAAGCGCCGGAAGGGCAGGCCAATCTGCTCAATACCCTGGGCAGCCAGTTGAACATCACCCCTGAACAGGCCGTGGGCGGGGCAGGGGCGATGCTGGGGCTGGCGCGCAATAACCTGAGCAGCGACGACTATGGCCAGCTGACCAAGGCGGTGCCGGGCCTGGATCTGCTCTCCGGTGCCAACGCGCTTGGCGGCCTCAGCGGCTTGGGTGATCTGCTCGGCAAGAACAGCGAGAAACAGTCTGCTCTGAGCAATGCCCTGGGCAACGACGTCGAAAACCGCAGCGACCTGGACAGCGCCTTCAAGGCGCTGGGGATGGATACCGGGATGATCGGCCAGTTTGCCCCGCTGATTCTCCAGTATCTCGGTCAGCAGGGCATTGCCGGGTCGCTGCTGCAGAACCTGGGCAGCCTGTGGACTAACCCTGCGCCGACGACCACGCCGTCTGTTTGAGTGGGCTGGCTCTGCAACCTACCCACAGCGAAATCCCGGGCAGTTCCGTTCTCGCTAGATAAAGGCCCTGCGGAATCACTGGGCCTTTTACCTATTTGTGCCGACATCACCTGAGGTAGCGATATCGTTAAAAACCTCTTTAGCGAGTGATTGCTTTGGCACTATCTACAAGCGCTAGGGTCGGCCCTTTATTTTCGAGAGCGGGCCGCGGGTCTAAACATTCATATGAGCGATTGAAGATCCTGTTGATCGCGAGCATTACGAATTTTTTCCAGAGGCCTCCATATGATCTGGAGGGGTTGCCGATCATTGTAAAACTGTGTCTCCTTAAGAGTAAGGTGTGAATATTTAGTTTCTCTTTCTTGTGTATTCAATATGTGAGTTGACGAACTGGGTGTGGGCTTGGAGATTCTCGTTGTGCGTGCGGGTTGTTGTCGATCTTTCACGGCAAAGTAATGGTTATTGATTAAGATTTCATCCCGGGTGTAAGAGGGTATTTCGAGCCCAAGGGCCATGTTTTCTTTAACGGCGTAGTGTTCCTGAGCTTCATATTTTGCAAGTTCGGATCTGGCCAGTGCTAACACCTTGCGCTTGTTTGGGAATAAAGAGCCTGGGGTACTCAATGCGGTTGCTATATGGTGGCGTTTATTGATGACTCCGCGCCTAGCATGCGATAGTTCTTTAGTTGCCTGCATGATCCTAGCTTCGCGGGAGTGTGTATGTAGCCATGAGCTTCGAGGTGGGAGTTGAGCTAAGTGCCCACTCGGGTCAATTTTGTTAGTGGGGTCTCCCACGCAATAGCAATAGGCGTTGATCCCTCCGCGATCAAAAGGGCTTAAGTTGTCGGGTGAGTGAAAACGCATTGCCGTCGGGCTAAAAAGCCTATAGCCGTTGCCCAGCGCATAACACTGGGTAGCCAGGTCTAACATTTCACCGTTGAATCCAATGGCGTTCTCTTGTGACTGATTGAGTTCGAAGCCATAGCATGAGTAGTTGCGTATTTCATCGTGGTCGCCATGGACGACCCGCAATACAGATCCGCTGAGACTGGTCGCCAGCAAGGCGAGATCGGCTGCACTGGATTTGTCAGTGAGCAGCGTTCCGCCGTGGCGCAGTAACCTCCTGGTTGTATCGCCCGTTTTTACAGCGCTCACCTTGCCGTCCTGATAAAACAGACGATTTAGTTTCTTGTCAGCTCGCATTTTATTCTCCTGGTGGCTCAACACCCGGTCTGCTCGTAGGGTGTCACTAGCATGCTGAGTACGTAGGTATTGGCGCTACTGGCAAAACTGATAGGTAAGCGGAGCATGGCGTGCTTGATGCTCCCTGAACACCGACTTACGGTGCTGAACAACCCTGATTTCCCATGCTCCCTGAGCAGGCCGTGGGCCGTGCCGGGCCTGGACCTGCTGTCGGGCGCCTATGCCTTGGGCGGGCTGAGCGGGTTGGGTGAGTTGCTGGGCAGCGACAAGGGCAGCCAGTCGGCCCTGGACAAGGCGTTGGGCAACGATGTGGAGAACCGTGGCGACCTGGACAATGCCTTCAAGGCGCTGGGGATGGATACCGGGATGATCGGGCAGTTTGCGCCGTTGATTCTGCAGTACCTGGGGCAGCAGGGGATTGCCGGGTCACTGTTGCAGAATCTGGGGAGTTTGTGGACTACTCCGGCGCCGTTGACCCAACCTTCGGTCTGAGGAATTTGTAGCGCCAGTGCTGGAATCTGTAGGAGCGGCCTTGTGTCGCGAAAGGGCCGCGCAGCGGCCCCAGAATTTCAGCTTCACCTTTAAGATTGAAGGGGCCGCGTTGCGGCCCTTTCGCGACACAAGGCCGCTCCTACAGGTGCAGCGCAGGCTACAAGATCGATGTATCCCAGCATGACAGTATTGCGTCGGGTCATGCAGCTTCGGTGAAGTCCACCAGGCGCACCGGGCGGCGGAAGCCGGCGGTCAGTACGGCCAGGTACGCCAGACCCAGGGCAAACCAGCACAGGCCAATCACCAAGGTCAGCGCCGACAGGCTGGTCCACAGCCACAACGTCAGTGCCAAGCCCACCAGCGGCACCGCGCCATAGCACAGCAGCCCTTTGAGGTTGCGCTGCGCACCTTCGCCCATCAGGTGGGTCTTCACCACCGCCAGGTTCACCGCCGAAAACGCCACCAGCGCACCGAAGCTGATCAGCGAGGCCAGGGTGGCCAGGTCGATCACCAACGCCAGCAACGAGAATGCCGACACCAGGGCAATGGCGAACACCGGCGTGCCAAAGCGTGGCGACAGGTAACCGAAGCTGCGCCGAGGCAGTACGTTGTCGCGCCCCATGGTGAACAGGATGCGCGACACCGCCGCCTGGGAGGCCAGCGCCGAGCCGAGGCTGCCGGCAACGTACGCGGCAGTGAAGAAGTTGGCCAGGAACTGCCCGCCTGCCTTGAACATCACCTCGTTGGCCGCCGCATCGGCATTGGCAAAGGTGGTGCCTGGCATGACCAGCTGGCTGACATAGGCCAGCACGGTGAACAGCAGGCCGGCGAACAGGGTAGTGAGAATGATCGCCCGTGGCACGTCGCGGCGGGCGTCGCGGCATTCTTCGGCCAGGGTAGAGACGGCGTCGAAGCCGAGGAACGACAGGCAAAGCACCGCCGCGCCGGCCATGATCGCGCCGAAACCTGGCTTGGAACCATCACCCATCAGCGGCGACAGCAGGTCCAGCGGCTGGCCTGCCAGCGACTGGCAGGACAGCGCGACAAACACCACGATGAAGACGATCTGCGCACCGACGATCAGGTTGCTGGTCTTGGCTACCGAATGGATGCCGACCACGTTGAGCACCGTCACCAGCACGATCGAGGCCAAGGCAATGGACCAGGCCGGGATGGCGGGAAAGGCGATGTTGAGGAACAGGCCGATCAGCAGGTAGTTGATCATCGGCAGGAACAGGTAGTCGAGCAGCAGCGACCAGCCCGCAAGAAAGCCGACGTTGGGGCCGAAGGCCATGTTGGTGTAGGAGTAAGCCGAGCCCGCAACCGGGAAGCGCTTGACCATGAAGCTGTAGGACGCGGCGGTGAACAGCATGGCTACCAGGGTCACCATGTAGGCGCCGGCGGTGCGGCCACCGGTGAGTTCCGTGACGATGCCGTAGGTGGTGAAGATGGTCAGCGGGACCATGTACACCAGGCCGAAGAACACCAGGGCGGGGAGGCTGAGGACACGGCGCAGTTGGGCGGAGTTGGAGCTGGGTGGGTTGGCCATCGATCGATCCAGGCTTTTTTGTAGTTGTGCTTTGGTCGATTTTTATCCACTTAGGTGGGTAATGACAAAAAAGTATTACTTATTCTAATTATTAGCCTGGGTTTTAATCGGGGTTATGCGCACGCCTGTGTCGGCCTCTTCGCGGGTAAACCCGCTCCTACAGGTACTGCGCAAATCTGAAGGCCTGTGCAATCTCTGTGGGAGCGGGTTCACCCGCGAAGAGGCCGGCACAGGCCATGAAAATCTCAGTTCATTTCCGTGCGAAGTCGCTCAATGCGCTGATCCTTTTCCTGCCACAGTTGGTTCACCCAGGCCTGCACGGACTGCCGGAACTCAGGGTCATTCTCGTAATCCCCATCCCATAACGCCGGGTCCAGCTCACGCACCTGAATGTCGATAATCACCCGGCTGATGCTGCCATTGAGCAAGGCCCAGAACCCCGGTGCCTGGTTGCCGGGATAGACGATGGTCACATCCAGCAGTGCGTCCAGCTGCTCGCCCAGCGCCGCCAGCACAAATGCCACGCCGCCGGCCTTGGGCTTGAGCAGGTAGCGGTAGGGCGATTGCTGTTCACGGTGCTTGGCTTCGGTGAAGCGGGTGCCTTCCAGGTAGTTGACCACTGTCACCGGTTGGCGCTTGAACAGTTCGCAGGCGGCCTTGGTGATCTCCAGGTCCTTGCCCTTGAGCTCTGGGTGCTTTTCAAGGAAGGCCTTGCTGTAGCGCTTCATGAACGGGTAATCCAGGCCCCACCATGCCAGGCCCAGCAGCGGTACCCAGATCAGCTCTTTCTTGAGGAAGAACTTGAAGAACGGCGTACGGCGGTTGAGGCTTTCGATCAGCGCCGGGATGTCGACCCAGGTCTGGTGGTTGCTGACGGCCAGGTACGAGGTGTCCTTGCGCAGGTTTTCCACACCGCGGACGTCCCACTGGGTGGGGATGCACAGGGCGAAGATGGCCTTGTCGATTTCCGACCAGGTTTCGGCGACCCACATCACCGCCCATGAGGCATAGTCACGCCCACGGCCTGGCAGCACCAGTTTGAGCAGGGCGAAGACCAGCAGCGGGCAGATCAACACCACGGTGTTGAGCAGCAGCATTGTGGTCGTAAGAATGCCGGTAAACAGGCGACGCATAAGGAAACTCTTGTTGTGAGAAATTAGCAGGGCGCAATGATAAGCAGCGCTGCGGTCTACGCCAAATGTCCAATGCCCGACGGCGAGGACAAATGTTTCACAACATGTTGGTTAGGCTTGTGACAGCGAACCTATCCTGCCATTGCAGTCTAAGCACTGACTCTTCTCAAGGAAGCCTGCCTGTGAAATCCCTGCTTGCCCTGTTATCGCTGTTGGCGTTGCCGGTCATGGCCGCCGAACCCACGCTCTATGGCCGTTACGAGAACATCAAGCTGCCCGAGCTTGGCCAGACCCTGAAAGCCAAGCTGGACACCGGTGCCTGGACCGCCTCGCTGTCGGCCAAGGACATCGAGCTGTTCACCCGCGATGGCGAGGAGTGGGTACGTTTCCGCCTGGCGACCAAGGACGCCGACGGCAAGGTCTATGAGCACCAGGTCTCGCGCATCAGCAAGATCAAGGGCCGTGCCGATGAAGAGGATGAGGGTGATGCACCGGAAATCTCCAAGCGGCCGGTGGTCGACCTGGAGATGTGCCTGGGGGGTGTGAAACGCACCATGGAGGTCAACCTGGTGGACCGCAGCCACTTCAATTACCCGCTGCTGGTGGGCTCCAAGGCGCTGCGCGAGTTCAAGGCGGCGGTCAACCCGGCCAAGAAGTTTACCGCTGGCAAGCCTGACTGCTGATTGTTGTTTCCTGTACTGGCCTCATCGCGGATAAATCCGCTCCTACAGGTGTGTAGGAGCGGATTCATCCGCGATTGGCCCGTCAGGCTGTCGGGGCTGTGGCTACCATCGATGGCCGCTTGGCTACCTCGGCATACCACGCCGCCAAGCCAGGCTGGCGCTCCCGCCAGCCAAATTTCGGCTGACGCAGGTCCAGATACCCTAGCGCACAAGCCACGCCAATCGCGGCGAGATCGAACCCTGATGCCAGCTCGGCCAGGTGTTCCTGCTCAAGGTCGGCAAGGCTGCGGCGAATCTTCTCGGCCTGCGCTTCAAGCCAGCCGTCCCAGCGCTTCTCCTCAGGCCGCAGGAAGCTCTCGTAACGGCTGGACACTGCCGCATCCATGATCGCATCGGCCTGTGAGGCCAGCGTCATGCGCCGCCAGCGCGCCGAGCCCTCGCGCGGCAGCAGTGGCAGGCCGACATGCTGCAGGTCGAGGTACTCGCAGATCACCCGGCTGTCGTGCAGCACGGTGCCGTCATCCAGGCGCAGCGCCGGGATCTTGCCGATCGGGTTGCCCTGGTTGAGCTGCTCGTCGCCGCTCACCGGGCTGATGTTCACCGGTTGCAGGCTCACGCGCTGTAGCTGGTCGGTCTCGTGCAGCACCACCATGACCTTGCGCACGAAGGGCGACAGTGGCGAGTGGAACAGGGTCATCGTGCTCATGGTTCAGTTGCCCTGCAGGCTCGGTGGCAGGCACACGCCGGTACCGCCGATGCCGCAATAGCCGTCCGGGTTCTTGGCCAGGTACTGCTGGTGGTAGGCCTCGGCAAAGTACACGGTCGGTGCCTGGTCGATCTCGGTGGTGATTTCGCCGAAGCCGGCCTTGTTCAACTCGGCCTGGAAGGCATCGCGGCTGGCCTTGGCCTGCGCCAGCTGTTCAGGGCTGGTGCAGTAGATGGCCGAGCGGTACTGGGTGCCGACGTCGTTGCCCTGGCGCATGCCCTGGGTCGGGTTATGCAGCTCCCAGAACATCGCCAGCAGCTGCTGGTAGCTGACCTTGTCCTTGTCGAACACCACCAGCACCACCTCGGTGTGGCCGGTCAGGCCCGAGCAGACTTCTTCGTAGGTCGGGTTCGGCGTGAAGCCGCCAGCGTAGCCGACCACGGTGCTGACCACGCCCTCACGCTGCCAGAAGCGGCGCTCGGCGCCCCAGAAGCAGCCCAGGCCGAAGATGGCGAAGTCGATGGCACCTTCGAAGAACGGGCCGAGCAGCGGGGTGCTTTTGAACACGTAGTGGAACTCGGGCAGCTGCATGGGCGTCTCGCGGCCAGGCAGGGCCTGCTCCGCAGTGGGCAGGACGTTTTTGTTCACCAGGATTTCCGAACGCAGGACCATGGCCGTTCCTCTGTGTTGATTCAGTTGAATAGGTGTTGGGGCCTTCGCGGGTGAACCCGCCCTCACAGGTACTGCACAGATTTCGAAGACTGTGCAGTACCTGTGGGAGCGGGCTTGCCCGCGAAAGGGCCCGAATGGGATCTAGTGTGCCCGACCTTTAAGCGGCTGTCAGGCCATTGGACCGCGCGGGTAGCGCTTGAGTTTTTCTTCGAGCTCGCGGCCCGGGATTGGCCGGTCGAACAGGTAGCCCTGGCCGACGTCGCAGCGGTGCCGGCGCAGGAACGCCAGTTGCTCTGGCGTCTCGATGCCTTCGGCCACCACCTTGAGTTTGAGGTTGTGGGCCATGGCCACCACCGCCGAGGTGATTTCCATGTCGTCCTGGTTGTCGGGGATCTCGTTGATGAAGCTGCGGTCGATCTTGATGATGTCGATCGGGAATTTCTTCAGGTAGCTCAACGACGAATAACCCGTGCCGAAGTCGTCCATGGCCAGGGTCAGGCCCAGGGCCTTGAGCTCGTCGAGCTGGCGGTGGGTGTCTTCGGTGGCTTCCAGCAGCAGACCTTCAGTCAGTTCCAGCTCCAACAGGTGCGCGGGCAGGCCTTCTTCCTTGAGGATCGAGCCGATCGAGGCCACCAGGTCGGGGTCGGAGAACTGCTTGGGCGACAGGTTGATGGCCACGTGCAGGCAGCCCATGCCGGCTTGCTGCAGCTGTTGGCTCATGCGGCACGACTGGCGCACCACCCACTTGCCGATGGGGATGATCAGGCCGGTTTCTTCGGCCACGCTGATGAACTGGTCCGGGCGGATCATGCCGCGCTCGGGGTGGTTCCAGCGCAGCAGCGCTTCCAGCCCCAGCAGGCGGCCGCTGCGCAGGCACAGCTTGGGCTGGTAGAACACCTCCAGCTCGTTCTGGGTCAAGGCGCGGCGCAGGTTGTTCTCGACGAACAGCTTGTAGCTGGCTTCGGCGTTGAGCACTTCGGTAAACACCTGCACCTGGTGCTTGCCGTTGGCCTTGGCCTTGTGCAGGGCCAGGCCTGCGTTCTTCATCAGGGTAGTCGGGTCGCTGCCGTGCAACGGCGCGCAAGCCAGGCCTACCGAGGCGGTGACGTTGATCAGCTGGTTGTCGACGAACATCGGCTTGTCGAGGGTGCGCAGCAACTGCAGGGCAACACCCTGGCCGTCTTCCAGGCTGGTGTCATCGAGCAGCACGGCAAACTCGTTGCTGGCGAAACGGGCGAGCACGCCGTTGACGCTCAGGCTATTGCGCAGGCGCCGGGCCAGGCTGATCAGCAGCTTGTCGCCGGTCTGATGGCCGAGGCTGTCGTTGATGCGCTTGAAGTTGTCGATGTCCACCAGCAGCAGGCAGATCGGGTTCTCGCTGTCACGGGCGAAGCGCTCATCGAGTTTGCGGATGAACGCCGGGCGGTTGCCCAGGTTGGTCAGGTTGTCGGTATAGGCCAGGCGCTCGATGCGTTGCTGGGCCAGCTTGGTCTGGGTGACGTCTTCGTAGATGCCGATGTAATGGGTCAACTCACGGTTGTCGCCGTACACCTTGGAGATCGACAGCTGGCCCCAGTAGGGCTCGAGGTTTTTGCGCCGGCTCTTGAATTCACCCTGCCAGCTGTTGCCCATGGCCAGGCTCGACGGCGAGTCGAACAGCAGCTCGCTGAGGTTTTCCAGGGCTGGCAGCTCGGCCAGAGGGTGGCCCTGGACTTCCTCGGTGCTGTACTGGGTGATGGCCGTGAAGCTTGGGTTGACGTACTCCACCACGCCGTCGCGGTTGACCAGCAGGAAGGCGCTGGCGCTTTGCTCCACGGCCCGCTGGAACAGGTGCAGGGCGCTGGCGGCGGTACGCCGGTTGTGGTTGGTGATGACTTGGGCGAACTGGTCGGCCAGCTCGCCGGCAAAGGCGATTTCATCCGACTGCCAGGCACGCGGCTGGCCGGTCTGCTCCAGGCACAATACGCCGATTACCTGGCCATCGACGCGGATGCTGGCGTCGAGCATGGCGTTGTTGTCGGCATACAGGCTCTCGGCCAGCTCACGGGTCCGAGGGTCGTGGTTGGCGTTGTGCGCGTCGATGGCACGGCTGGCGTGCAGGGCCTCCAGGTAGTCGGGGAAGCGGCTGGCATCGATCGGCTCGGGCAGGCGGTGCGCCTGCTCGTTGCGCAACCAGGCACTGATCGGCTCCAGGCGCTGCTCGTCCAGGTGCCAGATGCTGGCGCTGTCGACCTTGTAGATTTCGCAGGCGCTGCGGGTAATCAGCTGGGCAGCTTCGATCAGCGAGTTCTCGGCACTGTAGCGCTGGCGGGCCAGGCGCAGGATCAGGTCCTGCTGGGCACGCACGCGCTCCAGATGCTCAAGCTGTTCCTGCTGGGCACGTTGGTTGATCTGCAGGGCCAGTTGCAGGCGGTTATTGCGCGATTCCAGGTCGTTGGTGTCGAGGTCGCTGTCGACTTCGTCGTCGAGCACCGTCAGGAACCCGCGCAGCAGCTGGCGGTTGTGCTGCTTGAACGCCTCGCCGGCTTCCAGCAGGCGCAGGGCGCGCGACTGGGCATGCAGGGTGTAGCGCACGCGGTAGTAGCCACGGTTGCTCAGTTGCAGCTGGATTTCATCGTGCAGCCGGTAGCGTGCCTCAGGCTCCATCAGGCTGGCATAGGGCGAGTCGATCAGTGCGCACAGCTCGGAAGCGGGCAGGCCGAACTGGCGATCGCAGGCCGGGTCCAGGTAGAGCATCGCCCAGCTGGCTTCGTTCAGCCTTTCGAAACGCAGCATACCGAGCCGCGAGGGCACGGGAAGCTGCGTGACGACCTCGGCCGCCACACGGCTGGCGGCATCGGGTTGGCTTTTCATCGAAGACTCGCTTGAAGGGGGACGCGGCCTGGTCGGCGGCGCATCTGGCAAGGTTGCATCATGTCCCTGAGGCTGGCAAGCGGCCATGAGGGCTGTCATGTATATGTTTTCGGCCGCTGGGCTGAAATCCTTAGGCGCCTGTCGGATTTTTGGGGGTAGGCGGGTGTTCGTCTTGACGGTTTTGCCGCCTGTGAAATCGAGCGCCGCCCGTGCGGCGCATCGCGGATGAATCCGCTCCTACATTTGTTGCAACGTGCCGAACCTGACAGGCCATGATCGCCTGCCTCGCGCACGACTTGAGCCTTGCAGACAAGGCGGGCAACCATGGCCTCACAGGCATGGCCACGTTGCAACAAATGTAGGAGCGGATTCATCCGCGATGCGCCGCGCGGGCGGCGCTCGATTTCACAGGCGCTAAAACGCTAAAGGCGGACAAAAAAAAGCCCCGCCAATCGACGGGGTTGAGGGACGAGCGTGGCAGCTCGAAAAGTGTACTGCCCCCCGCCAGGAGGGGCAGTGTGCCGCCTTACAGCAGCATGGTGCGGATGTCGCCCAGCACGTCGCCCAGGCGCTTGGTGAAGCGCGCGGCGGCAGCACCGTTGATCACACGGTGATCGTAGGACAGCGACAGTGGCAGCATCAGCTTCGGCTGGAAGGCTTTGCCATCCCAGACTGGCTGCATGGTCGCCTTGGAGACGCCCAGGATCGCCACTTCCGGCGCGTTGACGATCGGCGTGAAGCCGGTGCCGCCAATGTGGCCGAGGCTGGAGATGGTGAAGCAGGCGCCTTGCATGTCGTCAGCCGACAGCTTCTTGGTGCGCGCCTTCTCGGCCAGTGCAGCGGCTTCGGCAGCCAGTTGCAGCAGGCTCTTCTGATCGACGTTCTTGATTACAGGGACCAGCAGGCCGTCCGGGGTGTCCACGGCGAAGCCGATGTGCACGTACTTCTTGCGGATGATGGCCTTGCCGCTTGGCGCCAGCGAGCTGTTGAAGTCCGGCAGTTCCTTGAGCAGGAAGGCGCAGGCCTTGAGCAGCAGTGGCAGCACGGTCAGCTTGACGCCAGCCTTCTCGGCCACGGCCTTCTGCGCAACGCGGAAGGCTTCCAGCTCGGTGATGTCGGCGGAGTCGAACTGGGTCACGTGCGGCACGTTCAGCCAGCTGCGGTGCAGGTTGGTGGCACCGACCTGCATCAGGCGGGTCAGGGCCACTTCTTCCACTTCACCGAACTTGCTGAAGTCCACGGCAGGGATCGGCGGGATGCCAGCGCCACCGGTTGCGCCGGCGGCTGCCGGGGCTTCCTTGGCCTTTTGCATCATCGCCTTGACGTAGACCTGCACGTCTTCTTTCAGGATGCGGCCGTGCGGACCGGTGGCGGCAACTGCGCCCAGGTCGACACCGAATTCACGGGCCAGCTGGCGAACCGCCGGGCCGGCGTGAACCTTGGCATTGCTGCCGGCAGCCGGGGCGGTAGCGACCGGAGCCGGGGCAGCAGCCGGGGTGGCAGCGGCAGGCGCGGCTGCTGGGGCAGCTTCAGCCTTGGCTGGTGCTGCAGCGGCTGGAGCCGGAGCGGCAGCAGGGGCAGCGCCCGCGACCTTGAGCTTGAAGATCAGGTCGCCAGTGCCGACTTCATCTTCCAGCTTGCACAGGACTTCTTCGACCACGCCGGCAGCCGGCGACGGGATTTCCATGGAGGCCTTGTCGGACTCCAGGGTAATCAGCGACTGGTCGGCTTCGACGGTGTCGCCGACCTTGACCAGCACTTCGATGATCTTGGCCTTGCCCGACGAACCGATGTCCGGCACGTGGATGTCCTGCACGCTGGCGGCAGCCGGAGCTGCTGCCGGAGCAGGAGCCGCTTCGGCGGCCGGAGCAGGCGCAGCCGCTGGAGCCGGAGCTTCGGCGGCCGCCGGGGCCTCAGGGGCCGCAGCAGCGGCGCCCTCGGCTTCCAGGACCAGCAGCTCGTCGCCTTCTTTCAGGCGGTCGCCCAGCTTGACCTTCAGTTCCTTGATCACACCGGCCTTGGGCGCCGGGATCTCCATGGAGGCCTTGTCGGACTCCAGGGTCAGCAGGCTCTGGTCAGCCTCGATACGATCACCGACCTTGACGAACAGCTCGATGATTTCACCTTCACCGCTGCCGATGTCAGGTACGCGAATGAGTTCGCTCACTTAAAAATACTCCTCAGCAGTCCAGTGGGTTGCGCTTGTCCGGGTCGATGCCGAACTTGACGATGGCGTCAGCCACAACCTTGGGTTCGATCTCGCCGCGGTCAGCCAGGGCTTCCAGGGCAGCCAGCACCACGAAGTGGCGGTCGACTTCGAAGAAGTGACGCAGCTTCTTGCGGCTGTCGCTGCGACCGTAACCGTCGGTACCCAGGACTTTGAACTCTTTGCTTGGAACCCACTGGCGAATCTGCTCGGCGAACAGCTTCATGTAGTCGGTGGACGCGATGACCGGGCCCTTGCGACCGTTCAGGCACTGCTCGACGTAAGTCTGCTGTGGCTTCTGGCCAGGCTTCAGGCGGTTGGCGCGTTCCACGGCCAGGCCGTCGCGACGCAGTTCGTTGAAGCTGGTGACGCTCCACACGTCGGCACCGACGTTGAACTCTTCACGCAGGATCTTCGCCGCTTCGCGGACTTCGCGCAGGATGGTGCCGGAGCCCATCAGCTGTACGTGGTGCGCGGCTTCGCGGGTGTCTTCTTCGAGCAGGTACATGCCCTTGATGATGCCTTCCTCGACACCGGCCGGCATGGCTGGCTGCTGGTAGGATTCGTTCATCACGGTGATGTAGTAGAAGATGTCCTGTTGCTCTTCGGTCATCTTCTTCATGCCGTCCTGGATGATCACCGCCAGCTCGTAGCCGTAGGTCGGATCGTAGGTGCGGCAGTTCGGGATGGTGCCCGCCATCATGTGGCTGTGACCGTCTTCGTGCTGCAGGCCTTCACCGTTGAGGGTGGTACGGCCGGCGGTACCGCCGATCAGGAAGCCACGGGTGCGGCTGTCGCCAGCGGCCCAGGCCAGGTCGCCGATGCGCTGGAAGCCGAACATCGAGTAGAAGATGTAGAACGGCAGCATCGGCTGGTTGTGGCAGCTGTACGAGGTACCGGCAGCGATGAACGACGACATGGCGCCGGCTTCGTTGATGCCTTCCTCGAGGATCTGGCCCTTCTTGTCTTCGCGGTAGAACATCACCTGGTCTTTATCGACTGGCTCGTAGAGCTGGCCGACCGACGAGTAGATGCCCAGCTGGCGGAACATGCCTTCCATACCGAAGGTACGGGCTTCGTCTGGGATGATCGGAACGATGCGCTGGCCGATTTCCTTGTCCTTGACCAGTTGCGCGAGGATACGCACGAAGGCCATGGTGGTGGAAATTTCGCGGTCGCCCGAGCCGTCCAGGATCGCTTTCAGCGTTTCCAGGGATGGGGTCGGTACGCTGAAGCTCTTCGCACGGCGCTGCGGTACGAAGCCACCCAGGGCTGCGCGGCGCTCGGCCAGGTAACGGGCTTCGGCAGAACCTTCTTCCGGCTTGAAGAACGGCAGGTTCTCCAGGTCCGCATCCTTGACCGGGATGTCGAAGCGGTCACGGAAGTGACGCAGGCTGTCGACGTCGACCTTCTTGGTGTTGTGCGCGGTGTTCTTGGCTTCGCCAGCACCGGTGCCGTAGCCCTTGATGGTCTTGGCCAGGATGACAGTCGGCTGCTCTTTGTGGTTCACAGCCTGGTGGTAAGCCGCGTAGACCTTGTACGGGTCGTGGCCGCCACGGTTGAGCTTCCAGATCTCGTCGTCGGACAGGTCTTCGACCATGGCCTTGAGCTCTGGGGTGTTGAAGAAGTTCTCACGAACGTACGCGCCGTCTTTGGCTTTGTAGTTCTGGTACTCGCCGTCGATGACTTCGTCCATGCGGCGCTGCAGGGCACCGTTGGTGTCCTTGGCCAGCAGTGGGTCCCAGAACCGGCCCCAGACGACTTTGTTGACGTTCCAGCCACCGCCACGGAACACGCCTTCGAGTTCCTGGATGATCTTGCCGTTGCCGCGAACCGGGCCGTCGAGGCGCTGCAGGTTGCAGTTGATGACGAAGATCAGGTTGTCCAGCTTCTCGCGGCCGGCCAGGGCGATTGCGCCCAGGGATTCCGGCTCGTCGCACTCGCCGTCGCCCATGAAGCACCAGACCTTCTGCTTGCCGGCCGGGATGAAGCCGCGCGCTTCCAGGTACTTCATGAAACGTGCCTGGTAGATAGCCTGGATCGGGCCCAGACCCATCGAAACGGTCGGGAACTGCCAGAAGTCAGGCATCAGCCATGGGTGCGGGTACGAAGACAGGCCGTTGCCGTCCACTTCCTGACGGAAGTTGTTCATCTGGTCTTCGCTGATGCGGCCTTCCATGAAGGCACGGGCGTAAACGCCTGGCGATGCGTGGCCCTGGAAGAAGATCAGGTCGCCGCCGTGTTCTTCAGTCGGCGCCTGGAAGAAGTAGTTGAAGCCGATGTCGTACAGGGTGGCACTGGAAGCGAAGCTGGAGATGTGGCCGCCCAGGTCCGAGTCCTTCAGGTTGGTGCGCATCACCATGGCCAGCGCGTTCCAACGCACCATCGAGCGAATGCGGCGTTCCATGAACAGGTCGCCAGGCATGCGTGCTTCGTGGGTGACAGGGATGGTGTTGCGGTATGGCGTGGTGATCGCGTACGGCAGCTGGGAGCCACTGCGGGTGGCCAGCTCGCCCATGCGGGTCATCAGGTAATGAGCGCGGTCTTCGCCTTCTTTGTCGAGGACCGACTCCAGGGCATCCAGCCATTCCTGGGTTTCGATTGGATCGAGGTCTTGCATGGCTTGCTCCAGGGCGGAAAGGCCACCAGAATCGGGGGCCTGAGTTTGCGACTGGCCTTATGGGCAGACGTCGTGAATTCTTGGATTACCGGGGTGTCTCCCGGCGCCGTGTAGTTTTACTACATTTGCTTCGGCATTTCATGCTTTTGCACGCCATGGGTAGTAGTAAAACTACACAAATGCGACGTTTGGTCGCACCTCGGCTTGTGAGGAAAAACGTTCATGTTGGTTGGCGGTGTGTCGCGAACAGGTGGATCTTGATGTTTCGTGCCAATGATTCGTTTTTTTCAGCTATTTCCAACTTTTGTATGACAGTCCAACCGTGGTCCGGCTTCCTCTTGGCCGCGTTTTCCCCTCCATTTCACGCCGATCAAGGATAGACCATGCGCCTACCTTTGCCGCTCGAACTGCCTGCTTCCCTGCAACCGCTGGTCGTTCGCAACCAGCAGTTTCTGAGCGATGCCGTGGCAGGCCACGCTGAACTCGACCTGCAAACCTGGACCCCGCTGCACCGGCAACAGTTCGATCAAGTAGCCGCCGCCAGCGACTTCGTGCTTGGCCTGGCCCAGCGTGAACCGGCCATGTTGTTTGCCCTGATCGCCAGCGGTGAGCTGGACCGCCGTTACGCCGCAGGCGAGTTGCGCGGGCAGATCGCCGCTGCGGCCCAGGCCGCGCAGAGCGAAGACGAGCTGGCGCGTAACCTGCGCCGCGAGCGCAACCGCCAGCAGCTGCGCATCATCTGGCGCGACATCACACGGCAGGCCGAGCTGGGCGAGACCTGCCGCGACCTGTCCGACCTCGCCGATGCCGCCATCGACGAAGCCTACCAGTGGCTGTACCCGCGCCACTGCCAGCAGTTCGGCACGCCAATCGGCAACCGTAGCGGCCAGCCACAGCACATGGTGGTGCTGGGCATGGGCAAGCTGGGCGCGGTGGAGTTGAACCTGTCGTCGGATATCGACCTGATCTTCGGCTTCCCCGAAGGTGGCGAAACGGAAGGGGTCAAGCGCTCGCTGGACAACCAGGAGTTCTTCACCCGTTTGGGCCAGCGCCTGATCAAGGCACTCGACCCGGTCACCGTCGACGGCTTCGTGTTCCGCGTCGACATGCGCCTGCGCCCTTACGGCTCGGCCGGCGCACTGGTGCTCAGCTTCAATGCGCTGGAGCAGTATTACCAGGACCAGGGCCGTGACTGGGAACGCTACGCGATGATCAAGGCGCGGGTGGTGGCTGGCGACCAGGCCGCAGGTGCGCAACTTCAGGAAATGCTGCGGCCATTCGTATACCGGCGTTACCTGGACTTCTCGGCGATCGAAGCGCTGCGCACCATGAAGCAGCTGATCCAGCAGGAAGTGCGGCGCAAGGGCATGGCCGACAATATCAAGCTCGGCGCTGGCGGTATCCGCGAGGTCGAGTTCATCGCCCAGGCCTTCCAGCTGATCCACGGCGGGCGCGACCTGAGCCTGCAGCAGCGGCCGCTGCTCAAGGTGCTGGCGACCCTGGAAGGCCAGGGTTACCTGCCGCCGGCAGTGGTGGCGGAGCTGCGCGAAGGTTATGAATTCCTGCGTTATACCGAGCACGCCATCCAGGCCATCGCCGACCGCCAGACACAGATGCTGCCGGACAGCGAGCTCGACCGTGAGCGTGTTGCCTATATCCTCGGCTTTGCCGACTGGCAGAGCTTCCACGATCAGCTGATGTACTGGCGCGGTCGGGTCGACTGGCACTTCCGCCAGGTGATTGCCGACCCGGATGAAGACGACAGTGAAGGCGAGCTGGTAGTGGGTGGCGAGTGGTCGCCCCTCTGGGAACAGGCCCAGGATGAAGATGCTGCAGGTCGCCAACTGGAGGAGGCTGGTTTCAAGCAACCGGCCGAAGCCCTGCGCCGCCTGGCCGGGCTGCGTGCCAGCCCGCAGCTGCGGTCGATGCAACGTATCGGCCGCGAGCGACTGGATGCCTTCATTCCACGTTTGCTGGCCCAGGCCGTGGAGCACGACAACCCGGACCTGGTGCTGGAGCGCGTGCTGCCACTGGTCGAAGCCGTGGCGCGGCGTTCGGCCTATCTGGTGCTGCTCACCGAAAACCCGGGTGCCCTGCGGCGCTTGCTGACCCTGTGTGCGGCCAGCCCATGGATCGCCGAGCAGATCGCCCGCTACCCGTTGCTGCTCGATGAGCTGCTCAACGAAGGCCGCCTGTTCAGCCCGCCGCTGGCGCCGGAGCTGGCCGCCGAGCTGCGTGAGCGGCTGACGCGCATTCCCGAGGACGACCTGGAGCAGCAGATGGAAGCGCTGCGCCACTTCAAGCTGGCGCACAGCCTGCGTGTCGCCGCGTCGGAAATCAGCGGCAACCTGCCATTGATGAAAGTCAGCGATTACCTGACCTGGCTGGCCGAAGCGATTCTCGACCAGGTGCTGGCCCTGGCCTGGCGCCAGACCGTGGCCCGCCATGGCCAGCCCAAGCGCAGCGACGGCAGCTTGTGCGACCCAGGCTTCATCATCATCGGTTATGGCAAGGTCGGCGGCCTGGAGCTGGGCCACGGTTCGGACCTGGACCTGGTGTTCATCCACGATGGCGACCCGCAAGCGGAAACCGACGGCGCCAAGCCGATCGACAGTGCGCAGTTCTTCACGCGCCTGGGCCAACGCATCATCCACCTGCTGACCACCCAGACCAACTCCGGCCAGCTGTACGACGTCGACATGCGCCTGCGCCCCTCCGGTGCGGCGGGGCTGCTGGTCAGTTCGCTGGGGGCGTTCGAGCGTTACCAGCAGAGCGAAGCCTGGACCTGGGAACATCAGGCTTTGGTGCGCGCCCGTGTGCTGGTGGGCTGCAAGCAGGTGGCGACGGCGTTCGAGGGTGTGCGGGCCAAGGTCCTGGGCCAGGCCCGCGACCTTGGCAAGTTGCGCAGCGAAGTGAGCGAGATGCGCGCCAAGATGCGTGACAACCTTGGCACCAAAGCTACGGCTGCCGGCACCGCGGCCAATGCCTTCGATGCTGGCGTTGCGTTCGATATCAAGCAGGATGCCGGCGGTATCGTCGATATCGAATTTATGGTGCAATACGCCGCTTTGGCCTGGTCTCACGCGCATCCGGCCATACTTCGATGGACCGATAACATCCGCATTCTGGAAGAGCTGGAGCAGGCAGGGTTGATGCCGGCCAGTGACGCGGTGCTGTTGCGTGAGGTGTACAAGGCGTTCCGCTCTGCGTCGCACCGCCAGGCCCTGCAGAAGCAGGCCGGGGTGATCGATGCGGCGCAGTTTGCCGATGAGCGCCGCGAGGTGCGGCGGATCTGGGGTGAATTGGGCCTTACCTGAAGGCCCCGCCAACCCTGTGGGAGCAGGTTCACCCGCGAAGAAGGCCACGCGGTGCATGGCACCGGCTTCGCCGGTGTTCGCGGGTAAACCCGCTCCCACAGGTTCTGCAATCAGCGACGGATATGCCTGAGTGGTACACTGTCCGCCACATAGCCTGAATATAAAGAGGGGAGGCCAGGCTGTAAGCAGCCTGTAGCCTCCCCGAGCGTTTCTGGACTAAGCATGAGAATACTGATCATTGGCCCCAGCTGGGTCGGCGACATGGTGATGGCGCAGACCTTGTTCCAGTGCCTGAAACAGCAGCACCCCGACTGCGTGATCGACGTGCTGGCGCCCGAGTGGAGCCGGCCGATCCTCGAACGCATGCCCGAAGTACGCCAGGCCTTGAGCTTCCCGCTCGGCCACGGCGCGCTGGAGCTGGCCACGCGGCGGCGCATCGGCAAGTCCCTGGCTGGCCAGTACGACCAGGCCATCCTGCTGCCCAACTCGCTGAAGTCGGCGCTGGTGCCGTTCTTTGCCGGTATCCCCAAGCGCACCGGTTGGCGCGGCGAAATGCGTTTCGGCCTGCTCAACGACGTGCGCAAGCTGGACAAAGCCCGCTACCCGTTGATGATCGAGCGCTTCATGGCGCTTGCCTACGCGCCCGGCGCCGAGCTGCCGCAGCCGTATCCGCGGCCAAGCCTGCAGATCGAAGCACAGAGCCGTGAAGCCGCCATGGCCAAGTTCGGCCTGGCGCTGGATCGCCCGGTGCTGGCGCTGTGCCCAGGCGCCGAGTTCGGCGAGGCCAAGCGCTGGCCGGCCGAGCACTACGCGAACGTTGCCGACGCGATGATCCGCCAGGGCTGGCAGGTATGGCTGTTCGGCTCGAAGAACGATCACCCGGTTGGTGAGCAGATCCGTGACCGCCTGATCCCGGGCTTGCGTGAAGAGTCGTACAATTTGGCGGGTGAAACCTCGCTGGCCGAGGCCATCGACCTGATGTCCTGCGCCGACGCCGTGGTTTCCAACGATTCCGGCCTGATGCATGTGGCTGCCGCGCTGAACCGTCCGCTGGTAGCGGTGTACGGCTCTACCTCGCCAGGCTTTACGCCGCCACTGGCTGAAAAAGTGGAAGTGGTGCGCACCGGCATCGAGTGCAGCCCGTGTTTCGACCGCACCTGCCGCTTCGGCCACTACAACTGCCTGCGCCTGCTGGAGCCCGGCAAAGTCATCGCCGCCCTGCACAGCCTGGGTGGCTCGAACCTGATCGATACCGTGGCCGAGGTCGACTAAGTGCGGGTACTGATCATCAAGACCTCGTCGCTGGGTGATGTGATCCACACCCTACCGGCGCTTACCGACGCTGCCCATGCCATCCCGGGCATCCGTTTCGACTGGGTAGTGGAAGAAGGCTTCGCCGAGATCCCCAGCTGGCACCCGGCGGTCGACCAGGTCATCCCGGTGGCGATCCGCCGCTGGCGCAAGAATATCTGGCAGACGATCAGGAGCGGCGAGTGGAAGGCGTTCAAGCAGCGCGTTCGCGAGCGCAAGTATGACCTGGTGATCGATGCCCAGGGCCTGGTCAAGTCGGCCTGGCTGACCCGCTACGTCAAGGCACCGGTCGCCGGCCTGGACCGTTTCTCGGCCCGTGAAGGCTGGGCCAGCCGCTTCTACGACCGGCCGCTGTCGGTTGCCGTCGGCCAGCATGCCGTGGAGCGTGTGCGCCAGCTGTTCGCCATGGCCCTGGCCTACGACCTGCCGGAAGGCATCGGCCATTACGGCCTCGACCTCGACCGCCTGCAGCTGCCGCCGGCCGCGCCCTACGTGGTGTTCCTGCACGGCACGACCTGGGCGACCAAGCACTGGCCCGAAGCCTACTGGCGCGAACTCGCCGAACGCCTTGGCCGGCGCAAGCTGCAGGTGCGCCTGCCATGGGGCAACCCGGCCGAGAAGGCCCGCGCCGAGCGCATCGCCCAGGGGTTGAACAACTGCCAGGTGCTCCCCAAATTGAACCTTGCCGGCGTCGCCCGTGTGCTGGCGGCGGCCAAGGCGTGTGTGGCGGTGGATACCGGCCTCGGCCACCTGGCCGCAGCGCTGGATGTGCCGACCATTTCGCTGTTCGGCCCGACCAACCCGGGCCTGACTGGCGCCTATGGCCGCGTGCAGGTTCACCAGGCCAGCGATTTCCCTTGCGCACCGTGCCTGCAGAAGAAATGCACCTACAAACCGAGCGCTGATGACCAGCGCCGGTTCGATCTGAAACGCGAGTGGCCGCTGTGCTTCACTCGCCTGAATCCCGAGCATGTAGCGAGCCGCCTGAGCGCGCTGCTGCTGGCTGAGGATGTTCGTTGATGCAACTGGCTTTCGTGCTTTACAAATATTTCCCTTTCGGCGGGCTGCAGCGCGACTTCATGCGCATTGCCCTGGAATGCCAGAAGCGGGGCCACCAGATCCGCGTGTACACGCTGATCTGGGAGGGTGACATCCCGCCGGGCTTCGAGGTGCTGGTGGCGCCGGTAAAGGCGATCTTCAACCACCGGCGCAACGAGAAGCTCAGCGCCTGGATGGAAGCGGACCTGGCCAAGCGCCCTGTCGACCGCCTGATCGGCTTCAACAAGATGCCCGGGCTGGACGTTTACTACGCTGCCGACGGCTGCTTCGAAGACAAGGCGCAGACCCTGCGCGGCGGCCTGTACCGCCGCTGGGGCCGCTACCGGCATTTCGCCGAGTACGAGCGCGCCGTGTTCGCCAAGGACGCCCGCACCGAAGTGTTGATGATTTCCGAGGTGCAGCAGCCGCTGTTCATCAAGCACTACGGCACCCCGGTGGAACGCTTCCACCTGCTGCCGCCGGGCATCTCCCAGGACCGTCGCGCGCCGGCCAATGCCGCCGAGATCCGCGCTGATTTCCGCAAGGAGTTCAACCTGGGCGATGACGACTTGCTGATGGTGCAGATCGGTTCAGGCTTCAAGACCAAGGGCGTCGACCGCAGCCTCAAGGCCCTGGCCGCGCTGCCCTCGGCACTGCGCAAGCGCACGAAGCTGATGGTCATCGGCCAGGACGACCCGAAGGGTTTCCAGCTGCAGAGCGCCACCTTGGGCCTGGGCGAGCAGGTGCAGTTCCTCAAGGGCCGCAGCGACATCCCGCGCTTCTTGCTGGGCGCCGACTTGCTGATTCACCCGGCGTACAACGAAAACACTGGCACGGTACTGCTGGAGGCCCTGGTGGCCGGCCTGCCGGTGCTGGTGTCCAAGGTTTGCGGCTACGCCCATTACATCGCCGAGGCCGACTGCGGCCTGGTGCTGGACGAGCCGTTCGAACAGGAGCAGCTCAACAGCTACCTGCAACGCATGCTCGAAGACGGGCAGGCCCGCGCCGGCTGGTCGCGCAATGGCCTGGCCTTTGCCGACAGCGCCGACCTGTACAGCATGCCGCAGCATGCTGCCGATGTGATCCTGGGGCAGGAGAACGCATGAAGCTGATATTGGCCGAACCTTTCAAGCGCCTGTGGGCCGGGCGTGACGCCTTCGAGGCCGTGGAAGCGCTGCAAGGCGAGGTCTATCGCGAGCTGGAAGGCCGCCGCACGCTGCGTACCGAGGTCGCTGGCGAAGGGTTCTTCGTCAAGATCCACCGCGGCATCGGCTGGGGCGAGATCTTCAAGAACCTGCTCACCGCCAAGCTGCCAGTACTCGGTGCCGGCCAGGAATGGCAAGCCATCCAGCGCCTGCATGAGGTTGGCGTGCCGACCATGACGGCCGTGGCCTATGGCGAGCGCGGCAGCAACCCGGCGACTCAGCATTCGTTCATCGTCACCGAAGAGCTGGCGCCGACCATCAGCCTGGAAGACTTCAGCATCGACTGGGTCAAGAACCCGCCCGAGCCGCGCCTCAAGCGCGCGCTGATCGCGGAAGTGGCGAAGATGACCGGCGGCATGCACCGCGCCGGGGTGAACCACCGCGACTGCTACATCTGCCACTTCCTGCTGCACACGGACAGGCCGGTGACGCCTGAAGACTTCAAACTGTCGGTGATCGACCTGCATCGTGCGCAGACACGGGCGAAAATCAGCCGCCGCTGGCGCGACAAGGACCTGGCTGCGCTGTACTTTTCGGCGCTGGACATCGGCCTTACGCGGCGCGACAAGCTGCGCTTCCTGCGTGGCTATTTCCAGCGCCCGCTGCGGCAGATTCTGGCCGAAGAGGCTGCGCTGCTCGCCTGGCTCGAAGGCAAGGCGCAGAAACTTTACGATCGCAAGCAACGCTATGGGGATGCACTCTGATGGCGAGTTGGACACTGGCGCCAGGCTACGAACATCTGGCGTCGGACTTCGGCAGCCTCGATGCGGTGTTTGCCCTCAAGGGTGAACACCTCACGCGTGACCCACTCAGCGAGGTCATCCGCATCGAGCGTGACGGGGTCAACTACTACGTCAAACGCTACACCGGTGCTGGCAAGCACATGCGCCGCTACCTGGGCCGGCCGCGCATCAAGGCCGAATGGCAGAACCTCAAACAGTTCGCCAAGTGGGAAATTCCCACTGCCGAAGTGGTGGCCTGGGGGCTGGAACGCAAAGGCCTGGCCTTTGGCCGTGGTGCGATGATCACCCGCGAACTGCCGCGTACCGAAGACCTCTCGGCCCTGGCCGAACGCAACGACCCACGCTTGGCCGACCGCGTCTGGGTCGACAAGCTGAGCCGCCAGCTGGCGCGCCACACCCGGGTAATGCACGAGCACCGTTTCGCCCACAACGACCTGAAATGGCGCAACCTGCTGGTCGACGACCTGGGCACGCTATTCTTCATCGACTGCCCGACCGGCGACTTCTGGCGTGGTTTCATGTGGCGCCACCGCATGATCAAAGACCTGGCCTGCCTGGACAAGGTGGCCAAATATCACCTGTCGGCGACCCAGCGCCTGCGTTTCTACCTGCAGTACCGTGGGCGCCAGCGCCTGAATGTGCGCGACAAGCGGCGCATTCGCCAGGTGCTGAGCTTCTTCGAGGGAAGGGAATGACCGATTACCTGGCCAGCGCGGACCTCGCGCTGCTCAAACGCCATGGCTTGAACGACTTCGAAGCGCTGTGGGCGCTGCAGCTCGACGCCGTGGACGAACCCAACACTGGCCGCGGTGGCTGGAGCAGCGTCTACCGCCTGGAGCTCGAAGGCAAGGGCTACTACCTCAAGCGCCAGAGCGATTACCTGACCCGCACCTTGCACCGGCCGTTTGGCGAACCGACCTTCGCCCGCGAGTTCCGCAACATCAGCCGCTACCAGAAGCTGCACATTCCGGCTTTGCAGGCCGTGTTCTACGGCGAGCGCAAGCACAACGGCCAGCACCGGGCGATCCTGATGACCCGTGCGCTGGACGAATGGAGCGACCTGGAGGGCCTGCTGGCCCAGTGGCCGCAGCTCGCCGAGGGCGCCCAGGCGGGCATCCTCAAGGCCTGCGGCCAGTTGGCGCGCACCCTGCACGGTGCTGGCCAGGTACACGGTTGCTTCTATCCCAAGCACATCTTTCTGCGCCAACGCCGCGAAGGCTGGGATGCGCAGCTGATCGACCTGGAAAAGACCCGGCCGCTGCTGTTTGGCATGCGTGACCGCTTGCGTGACCTTGAGCCGCTGCTGCGCCGTGCCCCCGCCTGGGGCGAGGCAGAGGTTCGCCAGTTGCTGGCCGCCTACCTGCAGCAGCCTGCTGACAGCGCGCTGGTCGGTACCTGGCTGCAACGCCTGACGCAACGCCGTCGTGAAAAAGAGGCCCGCTGATGCGTTTGTCTGAACTCAAGGCGGCCGGGCGCAGCCCGTCGCTCCCCCTGAGCATTACCCTGGCCGATGCCGCCGGCACGGCTGACCTGCAGTTGTTCAGCCTGTTGCGGGTGCTGCCCGGTCAGCGCTATGTCGGCGCTGGCATCTGGCGCGGCACCCCGGTGCTGGCCAAGCTGCTGGTCGGCGGCAATGCCGCACGGCACTTCCAGCGCGAACTGGACGGCGTGAAGCTACTGGCCAAAGAAGGCCTGACCACGCCACAACTGCTTGCCGACGGCCTCAAGGAAGGCGAGGGTGGCTGGCTGCTGTTCGAGTTCCTCGAGGGTGCCGAAAGCCTGGCCGATGCCTGGGCAGCGGTAGAAGATCTGCCTGTGCTGGCTGACGAGCAGCTTCTGGTGCTGGGCGAAGCCCTCACTGCCGTGGCACAGATGCATGCACAAGGCTTGTGGCAGGAAGACCTGCACCTGGACAACCTGTTGCGCCACGACGGCAAGCTGTACCTGATCGACGGCGCCGGTATCAAGGCCGAAACACCCGGTCAGCAGCTTTCACGCCCGCGCGTGCTGGAAAACCTCGGGGTGTTCTTCGCCCAGTTGCCCAAGCGCCTGGAACCGTTCATCGAAGCGTTGCTGGTGCACTACCTGCTGGCCAACGCCGAGCATGCGCTGCCGCTGGAAGCGCTGCAGAAGCAGGTGGACAAGGTGCGTAACTGGCGGCAGAAGGACTACCTGGAAAAAGCTGGCCGCGAGTGCAGCCTGTTCAGTGTCGAGCGCAGCCTTTCAGGCCTGCGGGCGATTCGTCGCAATGAAGTGGATGCCATGCTGCCGGTGCTGGAGCAGGCGGATGAACTGATCGACAAGGGCCACCTGTACAAGACCGGTGGTGCTGCCAGCGTGGCGCGTATCGAGGTAAACGGCCGCAAGCTGGTACTCAAGCGCTACAACATCAAGAACACCGCGCACTGGTTCAAGCGCTTCTGGCGCCCGAGCAGGGCTTGGCACTCATGGATCGAAGGGCACCGCCTGGAGTTCCTCGACATCGCCACGCCACGCCCGTTGGCGGTGCTGGAACAACGTGTGATGGGCCTGCGCAGCCGCGCCTACCTGGTCACAGAATATGTCGATGGCCCGGACCTGACCGCATGCTTTGCGCCCTATGTGGACAACGGCGAGGCACCTGAAGAGCAGGTCGACGCGCTGGTGCATGTGATGCAGCAGCTGATCCGCGAGCGCATCAGCCATGGCGACTTCAAGGGGCACAACCTGTTCTGGGACAACGGCCAATGGTCGCTGATCGACCTTGACGCCATGTGCCAGCACGCCACCCAGCTCAGTTTCGCCCCGGCCTATGCCCGTGACCGGGCACGGCTTTTGCGCAACTGGCCGAGCGGCAGCGCATTGTATCAGCGGCTGGACCGGCTGCTGCCTCGGTTGTCGGAATAATCCGCCGGCAGTGGCAGCCAGTTGCTGCTGCGGCCGGTCTGGCGCACGCGTATGCGCCATTCTTCGTCCTGCCGGCGCAGCACCGCGCCGCCAGGCACGCTGCCGCGCAAGGCATCTGCCAGCACCAGGTGGTAATGGTTGCTGAGCGGATGGCGGCGCACGGGCAACTGATGCAGGCCGAGCTGAAGGTACAGCAGGGTGTTGTCTTCGAACAGGTTGGCATCGTCTGCGGTAACGGTGCCCTGCACAGGCGCAGCCAACCGGCAGTCGCCAAGCAGTTGCTGGATGTCCGGCAGCCCGTCATGCCAGAGCAGGGGTGAGTCGACCACCCAGTTACCTTCACGGCAGCGCTTGATGGGCAGCTTCAGGTAGGCATTTGGCAAGTCAGGGTCAATTGCGCGCCAGCGGTTGCCGTTGAAGGTGACACCGAAATAGCGGCCCAGGTTATCTGTGACGTAGTACTGCGTCAGGCCGGGGTTCGCCGTCTGGCGTTCATAGACCGCCTCGCCGTGGAGCGCATCGATGCGGTAGCGCAGCCTGGTCTCGTCGGGGGTTACTTCATAGTGCGGCGGTAGCGGTACGGGCGGTGGCTTGGGCAGCCCGCGCATGACCCGGCGCATCAGCCCCGTACCTGCCATGTTGTGGAGGCCTGCTGTTGCATGGCCGAATGCGGCGGTGGCGTGGTGCAGTGCACCGGCATGGTCGTCCTGATCGAACGCTTCGAAGCCATCCCAGATGGAAATCCCCAAGCGCCCGAACGCCAGGGCTGTGGCACCCGCTTGTGGCAGCACGAGTGCGACTATATCCAGCAACACCCTGAGCACGTTGACCGAGTATTCGCCCAGCAGCTCGCTATTGCTGCGGGTGGCAGCATCGGCCTGTGCCATCAGGAAGTTGACCTCGGCACGGTACTGGGCTTCGTACAGGTTGCCGGTGATGGTCTGCAGCTTGATGTGCGTGCCCAGGCGGCCTTTGCGCAGCAGCGCCTCAAGCGCTTTGCCGTTGCCCAGTGGCAGTCGCTCGAGCACATAGCTGCGCAAGTCGGCATCGTTGCGTACTGCTCTTATCAGGGCCCTGGCGTTGGTGTATTCACGCCAGGGTCGACGGTCTGGGGCATCCGGGCAGTAGGCGACGATACGGTTGGAGTTTTCCGGCGAGACGAGCAGGAAAACGCCCTGCAGGCTCTGACCCTGGACAAGCAACTGGCGGGCGATAACCTGCTGTTCGTTGTAATGCGGCCGGGCATGGCTGTCGGGCCAACGGATCACCGTGCTGGCCCATCCATACCCTTGCTCGAAGGTGTCCGGCTGAAAGTGGCCTGCGTAGCGTGCCTTGACCGCCTCGGCCTTCATGCGCGTGCGGTTGAGTTGAACATGTGCCCGCCGACGCCAATGGCCGTGGGGGGAGTCAAGCAGGTGCGTGCGCAGGTAGGCCTGGTAACCATCGCCGGCATTCAAGCGCCGAATGATCTGTTTGACCCGCAGCGGCGTGAGGGCTGGAAGTGGCTGGCCATCGGCAAGGTGCACGCGGGCGGTGAGCCAGTAGTCGACATCGAACCAGGCGATGTTGAGCAGTGCCAGTTTATCGAGCCGATAGGTCTGCTTGACCAGTTCGATACTGGGCCCTACCTGAGGGCGGCTGGCCACGGGAATGTAGGCACTGATGTCGAGCGGGTTGAAGGAGGGGCCGATCTGGCGGGCCAAGGTCACGCTGACGCAGATGGATTGCGGGTCCGTATCGATGCCGGGGTCACGTTGCAGGAACTCGTGCAAACGTTCACGCACCCAAGCCAGCAAGGCATGCTGCTGCTTGAATTGCTCAAGGGTGAGAATACCCGGGGCTGCCGCTGCCTCGATGGCGGCCACTTGTTCCTGCATGGCCTGCATGATGTGCGCCACGCCTTGTTGTGAGGTGGAGCGCAGCCAGTTTGGCAGGTGTTTTTCGAGCAGCAGCCCGTATCGGGTGGCCAGCGGACCTTTGCTGGAGAGTTCCATGTGCAGGTCCAGCGCTTTAGCCAGTGCTGCATCGAGTGTTGCTACATCGCGCTGTTGGCCTCGTTGCCAGGCATCTTGCCAGGCATGGGTCAGGCGCTGAATGTGGGCGTCGCGGATGGCCATGGCCTGGCTCTGGGCAATATCCTCGCTGTACCAGTCATAGCGCAGGCGTTCGGCCATGCGCGCGCGTCGCTGGTCTTCAGGGTGGGGCAGCAGGCTGACAAGCGGGGCGCTCTCCAATGGGTCTTCAAGGCGCTGGCACAGTTCCAGGTGAAGCTCGGCGAGACTTTCGAATGCCTCCACCCCGTGCAGAGCCGTGTACAACACGGCTCTGCCGACCGTTTCGTGGGCTTCGAGCAGCCGACCTTCCTGGCCTTGTTCGGTGAGTATCAATACGCCGGGCAGATGGCTGCGCCAGTTGGGCGCGGTGGCGGTCAGCAGTGGGCGATAGACCTGCGGCCGCGCTGACGTGGGCAAGTGGCGGCGTTGCCAGGGGAGGGGGTATTCGATACAGGTCCTGAGCAGTTGGGCATGCGCTGCCGACAAGGTCTGATCACCGCTGCGCAAACGCATTTCGATATCCAGCTGTTCGCGTCGCAAGGACGCCAGGCGCACCAGGCGGGTGAGGCCCGTGCTGTCGCGGGCCTGCCAGTATTCAGCCAGCTGTGCGTGCAGGTCCTTGCGGATGTTCTTGCAGAAACGGTCGACCCGGGCGTTGAAGTCGACGGGCAGGGCGAGTCGTGGGTACTGCTCATGCTCGGGCTGACTACCGACGGGCAAGCGGAATATGCCGCCATCGAACAGGTGCAGGCCGACCAGTTCCAGCAGGCTGTGACGGCCTACACGCAGAGCGCTGGCACGGATGACCTTGCCTGGAAACAGTACGGCCAGGTACTGGTCAAGGCGGTGTTCGACGCCGTCCAGCGGTGGCAGCAGCGTTTGCAGTCGGTTGTCCAGGGCCAGTAATTGCAACAGCGGGGTCATGGTCCGTCTCCGGAGAGTGAAAACGTACCATGCTGCACCGTTGCCAGTGCGCCACTGCGTTAACCCGCTACCTCAGCGGCGCCATATACCACGTAAGGCCAGCCATGCCGGAGCGCCCAGGCCCAGCCAGGAAAGCGCGTCCCAGGCGCCGTCACCGAGCAAGGCCGCAAACAGGCCCAGGGCACCCAGCGCGGCGATCAGAGCCGGCCAGGCGAAGATGCGCCGGATCGATTGCGACGTGTGGCTCATGCCCTGGCCTCCCGTGGTTTGCGGTGCTTGCCCCACCACAGGTAAAGGCCGCTGCCAAGGACGATGAGCGTCAGCACATCGAGCACCGCCCAGAGAATCTGCATCGGGCGGCCGCCATAATCACCGAAGTGCAGGGGCTGCGACAGGCCCATGGCATCCATGTACCAGGGCCGCTCGCCGACAGCGGTCACCTGCAGGGTTTGTGCATCGATCAGTACCGGGGTGAGCAGGTGCGACGTCAGGTGCGTGGCACCTTTCATGAACACGGCGTAGTGGTGCTCACTGGAGAAGCGGGTGCCAGGGAAGGCGATGAAATCAGGGCGCATGCCGGGCGTTGCCTGTTCGGCGATGGCCAGCAGTTGCGTGGCGGGCGAGCGCTGCGTCAGTGGCGGGGCATCGCGGTAGGGCGCGACCAGGGTGGCGAGGCTGTCGTTGCGCCAGGCGGCGATCACCAGGTCTGACAGTGCACTGATCACCCCGGTAATGCCGACCGTCAGGGCCCAGGTCAGGGTGACGATGCCGATCAGGTTGTGCAGGTCGAGCCAGCGCAGGCGGCGGGACTTGTCGTGGCGCACGGTGGCGAAGCCCAGGCGACGCATGAACGGCGCGTAGAGCACGGTGCCGGAAACGATCGCGACGACGAACAGCACCCCCATGAATGCCAGCAGCAGTTTGCCGGGGAGCCCCGCAAACATGTCCACGTGCAGGCGCAGCATGAGCATCATGAAACCACCGTTGGCGGCAGGCATGGCCACGGCTTCGCCGGTGCGGGCGTCGAGCATGAAGGTGTGCGAGGAATTGGGTTCTGTGCCGGCGGTGGCAGCGGTGATCGCGAGCACACCGTTGGGTTCGTCCTCGTCGAAGCCGAAGTACTGCACGACCTCGCCGGGGCGGTGCTGCTCGGCCTTGATGACCAGCTGTTGCAGGTCCAGCTGCGGGGTGCCAGCGGGCATCTCGCGTAGTTCTGGGGCATCGCCGAGCAGGTGTTCGAGTTCGTGGTGGAAGATCAGCGGCAGGCCGGTAAGCGCCAGCAACAGCAGGAACAGGGTACAGACCAGGCTGCTCCAGGTATGGATCACCGACCAGCGGCGGATGGTTGGGCTTTTCATCACGGTACCGATTTATGTCTGTTGGACCGTGGGGCCGCAAAGCGGCCCCCGCTCACTCAGAACTGGTAGGAAGCACTGGCAACGACGCTGCGCTCATCGCCGTAGTAGCAGTAGTACGAATCACACGTGGAGATGTAGTCCTTGTTGAACAGGTTGGTGGCATTGACCGCCACCGAGGCGCCCTTGAGGCTGGTGCTCAGGCGGCCGAGGTCGTAGTGCACCGAGGCGTCGAACACGGTGTAGGCATTGGCCTTGCCCAGGTAGGTGTTGGCCTGGTCGCCATAGGTGTTGCCGGTATAGCGCGCGCCGCCGCCGATGCCGAAACCGTCGAGCACGCCGCTGTGCCAGGTGTAGTCGGCCCACAGCGAGGCTTGCTGGTTGGGCATCAGCTGCAGGCGGTTGCCTTTGTACAGGCCGTCCTGCACTTCCGATTTGGCCAGGGTATAGGCAGCAGTCAGCTTGAGGTTTTCGGTGACGTCGGAAACCGCTTCCAGCTCCAGGCCATGGACTTTCACTTCGCCGGTCTGGCTGGTGACCGTTATGCCGCCTTCGTTGTTGGTGACCGAGACGTTTTTCTGCGTCAGGTCATACACGGCTGCCGACAGCAGGGTGTTGGAACCCGGTGGCTGGTACTTGACGCCCAGTTCCCATTGCTTGCCTTCGGTTGGCTTGAACGACTCGGAGGCGGACACGGCAGCGTTGCTGGAAGGTTGGAACGACTCGGCATACGACAGGTAGGGCACGAAGCCCGAGTCGAATACATAGCTGATGGCGGCGTTGCCGCTGAACTTCTTGTCACGCTGGGTATTGGTGGCATCGCCCTGGTTGAGGAACGTGGTGCTGGTGTGCACCCAGTCTTCACGACCGCCCAAGGTCAGGCGCCAGTTGCCGAGGGCCATCTGGTCCTGGATGTACACGCCGGTCTGATAGGTTTTCTGGTCGTAGTCGTAAAACGCCGTGGAGCGATCCGGGCGGGTAATCGGTACCCCGTAAACCGGGTTGATCACGTTGCTGTCCGGCACGTTGAAGCCAAAGATCGACAGGTAGTTGGTGTTGACGCGCTGGTGGTCCAGGCCCAGCAGCAGCGTGTGGGTAACGTCGCCGGTGGCGAAGTCGGCCTGGAAGTTGTTGTCCACAGCGAACTGGCTGATGTCTTCATCGGTGTTGGTGGACATGCGGCTGACGGTGCCATCGTCCTGCACCGGCGGCGTGGTTGCGTTGTAGCTGCCGGGGGTGATGGTCTGGAACGCCAGGTCAGTCTTGGTGTAGCGAAGGTTCTGGCGGAACTGCCAGACATCGTTGATGCGGTGCTCGAAGGCGTAGCCCAGCGCGTAGTAGGTGCGGTCGTAGAACTCGTAGTCCGGGTCACCCAGGTTCTTGTGGTGGGAGACCTTGCCGAACGGCATATCGAGCTTGGTGCCCTGGATTGGCCGGAACTGGCTGGTAGCGCCGGTATCGTCGCGGGTGAACTGGGTCAGCAGGGTCAACGAGGTGTCGTCGTCGATGTTCCAGGTCAGGCTCGGGGCAATGTTGTAGCGCTTGTCGTCGATATGGTCGATTTGCGTGCCGCCATCGCGGATCACGCCGCTGACGCTGTACAGGAACTGGCCCTGGTCATCGATCTTGCCGGTGCTGGCGAAGTTGATCTGGCGGTGGTTATCGCTGCCGTACTGCAGTTCGATTTCGTGGGCGCTTTCAGCCTGCGGGCGGCGGCTGACCATGTCCAGCAGGCCGCCGGGTGGGGTCTGACCATACAGCGATGAGGCCGGGCCACGCAGCAGGGCCAGGCGGTCGAGGTTCCAGGTTTCGGCTTTCGGGTTGGCGTACACGCCCCGTGGCAGCGGCAGGCCGTCGAGGAACTGGGTCGGCTCGAAGCCGCGCACGCGCATCCAGTCGTAGCGGGTGTCGCTGCCGAAGCTGGCCGAGACGATGCCCGGCATATATTTCACGGCGTCGTCGAGGCTGTGCACGCCACGGTCGCTCATCTGCTGGCGGGTGGCCACGGAAATCGAGCGTGGTACTTCGACCAGTGCGGTGTCGGTCTTGGTACCGGCGGCGGTGCGCTTGGCCAGGTAACCGTCGACCGGGCCCCAGGCGCTTTCGGAAGCGCTGGCGGCATTCACGGTGGTTTCCGGCAGGGCCAGGGCACCCTCCGGAACGGCGACCAGGCTGTAGCTGCCCACGCTGCTCTGCTGCAGTTGCAGGCCGGTGCCCAGCAGTGCGGCCTGCAGGGCGCCGAGACCATTGTACTGGCCATTGACCGGCGCCGAGGTGCGGCCGCTGACCAGTGCCGGGTCGATGGCCAGGGCGATGCCCGACTGGCTGGCGATCTGGTTCAAGGTGGCGGCCAGCGGGGCGGCGGGCAGGTTGTAGGCGCGCGGTGCGGACTGCTCGGCGGCGAACAGGGCAGTGCTGGACAAGGGCGCGGCCATGGCAATGGCCAGAGCCATCAGGCTGGGACGCAGGATACGATCAACGGCACGGGACATGCAGCGGTTCCTCGACGGATAAGTGCTAACTGCTTCCTTGCCGAGCGAGATTCCAGAAGTGACAGGGGGAATCGGAGAAAAAGTGAGAATTATTTGAGTCTGGCTTTCGTCTGCACCGACTCATTGCCTGCAGGAGCGGCCTTGTGTCGCGAAAGGGCTGCAAAGCAGCCCCGGCAATTTCAGCAGTAGCGCTGATATCTGGGGGGCGCTTCGCACCCCTTTCGCGACACAAGGCCGCTCCTACAGGCGAGGAGTCCGATTTACTTGGGAACGACAGTCACCCACCACGGCGTATGCCGCTCGATCTTCACCGGTAGCGCCGGTACCAGCGAAGCCAGGGCCAGGTCGGTATCGGTCAGCGGGAAGCTGCCGGTGACGCGCAGGTCGGCCACTTCATCGGCCACGCCCAGGTGGCCGTTGCGGTAATGGCCCAGCTGTTTCAGGAGGTCGGCCAGGCGCACGTTGTCGACCACCAGCATGCCGCGGGTCCAGGCGTCGGCCCCGGCTTGCACCGGGCCTATCCGGCCAAGGCCATTGCTGTTCATCAGCACTTGCTGGCCTTCGCGCAGCACCTGTTCGTCGCCGCTGTTGTGCGGCATGGCGGCTACCGAAGACTGCAGCACCTCAAGGCGCGTGCCCTGGTCTTCACGGCGTACCAGGAAGCGCGTGCCCAGTGGCCGCAGGCGGCCATCGTCAGTGCGGACCAGAAGCGGGCGTGGGTCGTCATGGCCGGTCTCGACCGAGATTTCGCCCTGATGCAGCACGATCAGGCGCTGCTCGCCTTGGTAGTCGATGTCGACGGCGGTGTGGGTGTTCAGGCTCAGCAGCGTGCCATCTTCCAGGCGCAAGGTGCGCAGTTCGCCAGTGGCGGTGCGCTGATCGGCCAGCCAGTAGCTGGGCGCCAGTGACGGAGCACCGACCCAGGCCAGTAGCGAACCAAGCAGGAACATCCCGGCCAGCCCGCCACCGACTTTGGCGATGCGCCGGCGTAAACCGGCGCGCGATTGCAGCAGGGCCTGGCGCGCAGGGCCGGCGGCGACGCTGACACGTTGGTCGAGGGCGCCCAGCTGGCGCCAGGCTCGGGCATGTTCCTCGCTGGCGGCATGCCAGCGGATGAATTCGGTGCGCTCGTCAGGCGTGCCGCTGCCATCGTCCAGGCTCATCTTCCAGGCAATGGCGGCTTCCAGCACCTGCCACGAAACCGGTGTGTTGTTCACGTCGGTTCCCCGTAAAGAGCCACATAACACTGGCGCATGCCTTGGGCGATGTACTGGCGCACGCGCGACACCGAAACGCCCAGGCGTTCGGCGATTTCGGCGTGGCCCATGCCATCCAGTCGGTTGTGCAGGAAGGCTGCACGGGCCTTGCTCGACAGCTTGCCGAGCAGGCGGTCGATGGCCTTGAGGTCTTCGAGGATCAGGTGCTGGGTTTCCGGGGACGGGTGTTCGGCTTCAGGGATCAATGCCAGCTCGGCCAGGTAGGCCTGTTCCAGCGCCGCGCGGCGGAAGTGGTCGAACATCAGGCCCTTGGCCACGGCGGCGAGGAAGGCCCGCGGCTCGCGCGGGGTGTCCAGCTGCTCGCGGCCGAGCAGACGCACGAAGGTGTCCTGGCTCAGGTCTTCGGCACGCTGACGGCAGGCCATGCTGCGCTGCAGCCAGGCAAGCAGCCAGCCGCGATGGTCGCGGTAAAGCGAGCCGACCAGTTCGGCGCGTGGGCTGTGGGCAGAAGACATGCAGCGTCCCCGGAACGAATGCATTAACTAACGATAATTATTCGCGATTGTTGCAGAGGCGGGGGGTGGGGTGCAATGGACGCTTATCGGATTGCCATCATCAGAGCTTGGTC
>NZ_BCAZ01000024.1:0-81184 GCF_001320205.1 Pseudomonas sp. NBRC 111123 | reverse complement strand
GCCTACAGGAAAGCGTGTCGTTTTTGTAGGAGCGGCCTTGTGTCGCGAAAGGGGCGCAGAGCGCCCCCGGCAATCTAAAGCCTTACATCGAGCCGAGGTTCAACGCCTGGGCACAGGCCTGCAACGAGCGCCGCTCGCTCTGCGCATACAGCGCCAGCTCATCCTGCACCTGCAACCCCAGCGCCGCTTCGAAAGCCTCACGGTTGGCATTGCTGCCATACTCCGCCTGGCCTTCATCGCCCAGATTCGACTGGAAGATCCCCGCCGCACTCACCGGCAGGAAATCCTCGTACACCAGCGCCTCGAAGTGCACATGGCCTGCCGCGATCAGGCCTTCCAGCGTTGTCGGGCGATCCGCTCGCTCACGTGCTGCCAGGCCTTTCTCGGTGGCGAAGTAACGGAAGTACGCCAACCCTTGCTCACGCATCTGTGCCAGGTCATCCGGGAATTCGGCAAAGCTTGCCTGCAGCAATGCCATGTAGCGCTCGGCATTGGCCTCGGCCGGCGCGCCACCCAGGGCGGCGCGGGTAGCGTCGAGCAGCTTGTCGTACAGCTGGCGGCCCTTGGGCGTTAGCGCCGCGCCGCGCTGTTCGATCTCGCCGAAGCGCGCAGTGTGGCTGCCCTGGTGATCGCTGAACGCAACCTTCTCCTGCAGTGCCTTGAAGCTGGTCTGGCGCAACAGGATCGGGTGGCGACGGGTAGGTGGGCCTTCGACCACGGCTTTGGGCGGGATGCCCTTGGCCGGCATGCCCACCTGGATCGCGTCGATGTCCAGGGTGCGTGGCGTCAGATGGTTGATGTGCGGGCCTTTGAATGCCACCACGTCGGCAATCAGGCGGTGCTGGTCGTGCAGCTGTTCATACTGCTCGGCTGTGACTGTGGCGTCCTGGTGCCAGCGGAAGGTGTGCAGGGCTTCACGGACGAATTCGTCGGCATCGGCTGCGTTCAGGCCGCCATCGTGTTCGGATTGGCTGATCAGCTCCAGCGCGCGCGGGGTGAAGATCTTGCGTTTGGCCAGAATGCCTTGGGCCAGCTCGCGCAGTGGCAGGTTGTCGATGAGCTCCAGGCGCAGCAACGAGGTGAACACGCGGAACGGGCTGACATGCAGCGACTGCTCGTGCACAGCGCGGAACGCGGTGGAGTGCACCGGCACGCCGGCAGAGCTGAGGTCGTAATAGCCAACCGGCGCCATGCCCATCACCGCAAACAGGCGGGCGATGGTTGCCAGCTCTTCGGCAGTGCCGACGCGGATGGCACCGTGGCGCTCCTGGTCCAGGCGCTCGATTTCGCCAGTCCAGCGCAGGGCTTCGGCCACTTTGGGCTGCTCGGCCATGACTTGCTGGTTGATTTCGCTCACCAGCTCAAGCAGCGTGCCGTACAGCGGCACTTCCTGTTTGTACATGAGCGACATGGCGGCAGAGAACTGCGCGCGGATGCTGTCTGGGCTGACAAAATCGTGGGCGGGCATCGCTAGCTTCCTGAGTAGGTTCGGACGCTTACATGAAAGCTGGGAATGCACTTGGCTCACAAGCGAAAAAAAGTGAGCCAGTCATTCCATTTCTGATCGACCTCAAGGGCCCTTTCGCGACTAAGGCCGCTCCTACAGGACCGCGCAAGGTTTGAACCTGTAGGAGCGGCTTTAGCCGCGATGAAGCCATCAAACCGAAAGCTGCTCGCGAATCCATTCCACCAATGCCCTGACCTTAGGCACCTCAGCCGCATGCTCGGCATACGCCAGGTAATGCTTCCCAGCACTAGGCATCGCATGGTTCCACGCAATGACCAAACTGCCCTCAGCCAGCTCCTTCGCCACCAGGTACCGCGGCACCAACGCCACCCCACACCCGGCCTGTGCCGCACTCAACGCCATGTAGAACGTATCGAAGCGCGGCCCGTGGTAAGCGCTGACACTGTGCAACCCCAGCGCCAGGAACCACTCGTGCCAGGCCTCCGGCCGCGAAGTGCTCTGCAGCAGCACCCTGTCCGCCAACTCACCTGCATCCCCCAGCGCGCGCCCGGCCAGCAGCTCCGGCGCACACACCGGCACCACCTCTTCGCCGAACAGCTCGATACAGGTGGCCCCCGGCCAAGTGCCCTGGCCATAGAAGAACACCACATCCGCAGAGCCCTGCAGCAGCGCGAACGGCTCCATCTCGTTGCGGATGTCGAGGTGGATGTTCGCGTGGCGTTTGCCAAAACCCTTGAGGTGCGGAATCAGCCAGCGCACGCCAAAACTCGGTTGAGTGGCTACCTTCAATATCTCGGTCTGCTCGCCGTAGGTAAGCACGTAGCGGCTGGACATGTCGACCTGGGTGAGGATCTTGTTGACCTCAGCCAGGTACAGGCTGCCGGCGGGCGTAAGTTGCAGGCGCCTGCGGATACGCAGGAACAAGTGGTGGCGCAGCATCTCTTCAAGCTGTGCCACCTGCTTGCTGACGGCACTCTGTGTCAGGTGCAGCTCTTCGGCGGCACGGGTAAAGCTCAGGTGACGGGCTGCAGCTTCGAAGCACTGCAGGGCGGTCATGGAGGGCACCAGGCGTTTGGACATCGTGGTCTCTGCGGCTCAAATCATTACCTGACGGAATGATATGCGGAATAAAGGTCGTTTGTTGCACTGGTGTGATCGGATTAATACTGATCCACATCATTTTTCCACCCCATCACCCGATGTAGGAGAAGCACAAATGGTTGCTGGATTGCTCGAGCGCCTTGGCGTTGCCGCCGAGGCTTACACCCAGGGCGACTACCCTGTTCACACGCCGATCGACGGCAGCCAGATCGCCTCGGTGAAATTGCTCGGCAAGGCCGAGACCATCGCCCGCATTGACCAGGCCCAGAGCGCCTTCGAAGCCTGGCGCAGCGTGCCGGCCCCACGCCGTGGCGAGCTGGTGCGCCTGTTTGGTGAAGTGCTGCGTGAGCACAAGGCCGACCTCGGCGAGCTGGTTTCGATCGAAGCCGGCAAGATCACCCAGGAAGGCCTGGGCGAAGTGCAGGAAATGATCGACATCTGCGACTTTGCCGTTGGCCTGTCGCGCCAGCTGTACGGCCTGACCATCGCTTCCGAGCGCCCGGGCCACCACATGCGTGAAACCTGGCACCCGCTGGGCGTGGTCGGCGTGATCAGCGCCTTCAACTTCCCGGTTGCCGTATGGGCCTGGAACACCGCGCTGGCGCTGGTAGCCGGTAATTCCGTGGTGTGGAAACCGTCCGAGAAGACCCCGCTGACCGCCCTGGCTTGCCAGGCGCTGTTCGACAAGGCCCTGAAGGCCTTCGGTGAAGCACCGGCTGGCCTGGCGCAACTGGTGATCGGCGGCCGCGAAGCCGGCGAAGCCATGGTCGACGACCCACGCGTACCGCTGGTCAGCGCCACCGGCAGCACCCGCATGGGCCGCGAAGTCGGCCCGCGCGTTGCGGCCCGTTTCGGTCGCAGCATCCTCGAGCTGGGTGGCAACAACGCCATGATCCTGGCCCCGAGCGCCGACCTCGACCTGGCCGTGCGCGGCATTCTGTTCTCTGCTGTCGGCACCGCTGGCCAGCGCTGCACCACCCTGCGCCGCCTGATCGTGCACCGCTCGATCAAGGACGAAGTGGTTGCGCGCGTCAAAGCCGCCTACGGCAAGGTGCGCATCGGTGACCCACGCAAGGACAACCTGGTTGGCCCGCTGATCGACAAGCAGTCGTTCGATGCCATGCAGGGTGCACTGGCCAAGGCCCGTGACGAAGGTGGCCAAGTGTTCGGTGGCGAGCGCCAGCTGGCCGAGCAGTATCCGAACGCCTACTACGTGTCCCCTGCCATTGCCGAAATGCCGGCCCAGAGCGACGTGGTGCGCCACGAAACCTTCGCGCCGATCCTCTACGTGCTGGCCTACGACGACTTCGAAGAGGCCCTGCGCCTGAACAACGAAGTGCCACAAGGCTTGTCGTCGTGCATCTTCACCACCGACATTCGTGAAGCCGAGCGCTTCCAGAGTGCCTCGGGCAGCGACTGCGGTATCGCCAACGTCAACATCGGCACCAGCGGTGCCGAGATCGGCGGGGCGTTCGGTGGCGAGAAGGAGACTGGCGGTGGTCGTGAGTCCGGTTCCGATGCCTGGAAAGGCTACATGCGTCGCCAGACCAACACCGTGAACTACTCGCGCGAGCTGCCGCTGGCGCAGGGTATCGTGTTCGACTGATGGGTTGATGCTGCATGGCCGGGGGCCTTGCCCCCGGTTCGCGGGTAAACCCGCTCCCACAGGTACAACACAGCCTTCGAAACCTGTGATGTACCTGTGGGAGCGGGTTTGCCCGCGACTGGGCTGCAAAGAAGCCCCAAACAAGAACAAATAGCTGGAGCCGGGCCATGTCCGAACTGCGTCAACAATGCTTGTGGGAACACGTCAGCCAACCGACCGTCGCCAGCCAGGCCCTGGCCGGTGAACACAAGGCCGATGTCTGCGTGATCGGCGGCGGCATCACCGGCCTGTCGGCGGCTATCCATCTGCTCGAGCAGGGCAAGTCGGTGATCCTGCTGGAGGCTTGGAAGATCGGCCACGGCGGCTCCGGGCGCAACGTCGGGCTGGTCAACGCTGGTACCTGGATCCGCCCCGATGACGTGGAGGCGACCCTTGGCCAGAAGCAGGGCAGCCGCCTGAACAAGGTGCTCGGCGCAGCCCCGGCAGAAGTGTTCGCGATGATCGATCGCCTCGGCATCGACTGCCAGGCTCAGCACAAAGGCACGCTGCACATGGCGCACAACGCCACCGGTATCGCCGACCTTGAGGCCCGCCACGAGCAATGGCGCCGCCGCGGGGCCGACGTCGAGTTGCTGACCGGCAGCCAGTGCCAGGAATACTGCGGTACCGACAAGATTTCCGCCGCGCTGCTCGACCGCCGCGCCGGCACCATCAACCCCATGGGTTACACCCAGGGCCTGGCCGCCGCCGTGGTGCGTCTGGGCGGCAAACTGTTCCAGCAATCCTCGGTCGAGGGCCTTGAGCGTGACGGCGATGCCTGGCGGGTGAAGACCGCCCGTGGTTCGGTACGCGCCGACAAGGTGGTGATTTCCACAGGCGCCTACACCGAAGGCGACTGGAGCAACCTGCAGAAGCAGTTCTTCCGCGGCTACTACTACCAGGTGGCGTCCAAGCCTCTGCACGGCGCGGCAGCCGACAAAGTGCTGCCGCACGGCCAGGGCTCGTGGGATACTCGTACCGTGCTCAGCAGCATCCGCCGCGACGATCAGGGCCGCCTGCTGCTAGGCAGCCTCGGCCGGGTCGACAACAAGCCGGCCTGGTTCGTGCGCAGTTGGGCTGACCGGATCCAGAGCCATTACTATCCGGAGCTGGGCAAGGTCGAGTGGGAAATGCACTGGACTGGCTGCATCGACTTCACCCCGGACCACCTGATGCGGCTGTTCGAGCCGGCACCGGGGCTGGTGGCGGTGACCGGGTACAACGGTCGTGGCAACACCACCGGAACCGTGATTGGCCGGGCGTTTGCCGAGTTCCTGCTGAAAGGTGAGGCGCACAGCCTGCCGATTCCGTTCTCGCCGATGACGGGCGTGAGCGCGCCTTCTTTGCGCACCGCGTTCTATGAGTCCGGCTTCTCGCTGTATCACGCCGGGCAATGCTTGAGAGTTGTGCTGTAGCAGCTGGCCCCTTCGCGGGTAAACCCGCCCCCACAGGTACTGCACAAGCTTTCAGCTTTGCGCAATCCCTGTGGGAGCGGGTTTACCCGCGAAGGGACCAGTACAGGTTACTTGTGCAACCAGCTGAGGAAGCCGCCTTTCTTGATCGAAACCGGCTTCTGCAGCAACAGCGACTCCCGGCTCTGGCGCCGGAACCGCTGCAATTTGCTCAGCGCCGTCTGCACCTCCCCACGCTGCTCAAGGCAGCTCTTCACCTGCGCTTTTTCAATGCGATACAGCACGCAGCTGGTCAAGGTGCGGAACTCGGCCATCGAGTCGTCTTCGTCGATGATCCCCTCGATCCCCAGCACCTCACCTGGCCCCATGCGCCCGGCTTCCAGCAGCTTGTCACCATCGCGCACCGACGCCGAAACCACGCCGCTGCCAATCACCAGCAAATGATCGGACTGCTCGCCAACGCCCAGGATGACCTGGTCGGCCAGGTACTCCACGGCGGTCATGCGCTGGCTCAAGGCATCCCGCTCTTCAGCGCTGAGTGAGCGGAACACCCGCACCTCGTCCAGCACTTCGCGCTGGCGGCTGCGTGGCGGCATGGCCAGGTCGACGTTCCACATCACCCCGCTGGCTTCCAGGTGGCGGTGCGCCAGGTCGAACAGCTGGTTGCGTGCATCGGTCTTGCCGCCCATGTCAGCGATGAAGCCGCTGGCTTCGTACTCCACCGATTCCAGTGTCGAGGTTTTCACCGTCACCTTGGGCTTGGGTGAGGCGAGGATCGCACTGGTGCCCTGCAGGGCTTTCTCCAGGGCATCCAAAACCCGCCTGGGGCGTACCTTGGCCGGCACCACCACGCAGATCGACACCCCGTTCACATCGGCCGGGCGGCTGTGGTTGAGCAAGCGCGCCTTGGCCGCTACCGAGTTGGGGATCACCGCCAGGCTGCCACTGCCGGTAAGTAGACGCGTAGCGCGCCAGTCGATATCCAGCACCTTGCCTTCGGTGCCGTCGATGGAGATCGAATCACCTATCTGATAGGGCCGCGTGGTGTTCAGCACGATGCCGCTGAAAACGTCGGCCAGGGTGCTCTGCAGCGCCAGGCCGATGACGATGGCCATCACCCCGGAGGTGGCCAGCAGGCCCTTCACCGGCAGTTGCAGCACATAGCCGGCAGCGGCGACCACGGCCGCAAGGAAGATCAGCGCCCCCAGCACATCCTGCAGCAAGCGCCCGCCATGGCTGCCACGGGCCACCAGCAGCAGGCCGAACACCACGGTCACCGTGCGTGCACCGAACAGCCACCAGCCGATGGCCAGCACCGTGGCGATCAGGTTGCGCGACACATCGTCGGCCCACGGCGGCGGCTGCAGCGGGCTCATGCCCGCGGCCACCAGCACCGAGCTGAACAGCAGGAAGATCACCAGTCGCGTGCCAATGCGCCAGGCCCGGCGCTGGATCGGGATCAGTTGCCAGAGCACGAGGTCGAGCAGGATCAGGGCGGTACCGAGCAACAACGGGGACGACTGGATGAACGCCAGCATGGAAGTCTCGGGAGTGAGGGGAGGGCTGTGCGTAGTAATAGAGCAGCTTGCTCGGGCAAGCAATGAGGCCAGCAAATCCACTGCCAACAGATCGTTCCTTAAATGGAACGCTAAAGCCAAAAACCACTATCTACCGCTCCAAAGGTGTTGGTTTTAATCTTCTCCCATCAACGCGAAACACCCAACTTACTGAAAATCAAAACCCTTAGGAGCTACCACCATGACCCCATTCAAATACAACCGCCTGAACAAAGACGACGCTGCCGTGCTGCTGGTCGATCACCAGGCTGGCCTGCTGTCGCTGGTTCGCGACATCGAGCCGGACAAGTTCAAGAACAACGTGCTGGCCCTGGCTGACCTGGCCAAGTTCTTCAACCTGCCGACCATCCTCACCACCAGCTTCGAACAAGGCCCCAACGGCCCGCTGGTGCCGGAACTGAAGGCACTGTTCCCGGACGCCCCGTACATCGCCCGCCCAGGCCAGATCAACGCCTGGGACAACGAAGACTTCGTCAAGGCGGTGAAGGCCACCGGCAAGAAGCAGCTGATCATCGCCGGTGTGGTGACTGAAGTGTGTGTAGCCTTCCCGGCGCTGGCAGCCCTGGAAGAAGAGTTCGATGTGTTCGTGGTGACCGACGCTTCCGGCACCTTCAATGCCATGACCCGCGACGCCGCCCACGACCGCATGAGCCAGGCCGGCGCGCAACTGATGACCTGGTTCGGCGTGGCCTGTGAGCTGCACCGCGACTGGCGCAACGACATCGAAGGCCTGGCCGCGCTGTGCTCCAACCACATCCCGGACTACCGCAACCTGATGACCAGCTACAACGCCTTCAACGCCAACAAGTAAGCCGGCAGCCGGGCACCGCCAGTCGGTGCCCGGCAAGGGCAGCACACTTATCCAATCCTCCGCCCGTCCGCCGTCGCACAGTGGATGCGGGCAAGCTCATCCCAAGGAACGCCGATGAACACCGCATTCCAAGACAACCGCAACGTGGTGACCCTGGTCATCCAGCACAAGGCCCGCGCCGAGTCGCTGGCGGCCTACGAAGAATGGCTCAAGCGCACGGTAAGCACCGCGCGCCGCCAGCCGGGGCATCTGGACGTCAACGTCATCCGCCCTGACGAAGGTGGGCTGCATTTCACCACCGTGGTGCGCTTCGCCGACGCCGGCCTGTTGCAGGCCTGGGTCAACTCGGCCGAACGCCAGGCACTGGTCAACGAAGTGCTGCCATTGCTCGACGGCGGTGACCACACCCAGGTGCACGATGACCCGGAGTTCTGGTTCACCCCGCCAAGCGTCAACACGGCGCAACCGCCGCGCTGGAAACAGGCGCTGCTGACCTACCTGGTGATCTGCCCGATGACCATGGTCATCCCGCAACTGCTGGCGCCGTTGTTCGCGCGCTTCCCGCAGTTGGGTGGCCCGATCAGCGGCAACCTGATCGTCAACCTGTTCGTCATCCTGCCCGTGGTGTTCTACATCATGCCTTGGGTAACCCGCCGCTGCGCCAACTGGCTGCGGGGCTGAGCCACGCCTTCACCTTCAACCTTTCAAGGAGATACCGACATGACCACTCTCGTTACCCGCGACGGCACTTCGATCTACTACAAGGACTGGGGCAGCGGCAAACCAGTGCTGTTCAGCCACGGCTGGCCACTGGATGCCGACATGTGGGATTCGCAGATGGAGTTCCTGGCCAGCCGCGGTTACCGCGCCATCGCCTTCGACCGCCGCGGTTTCGGTCGTTCCAGCCAGCCGTGGAGCGGTTACGACTACGACACCTTCGCCGACGACATCGCCCAGCTGATCGAGCACCTCGACCTGCGTGACGTGACCTTGGTGGGCTTCTCGATGGGGGGCGGTGATGTCAGCCGCTACATCGCCCGCCACGGCAGCGAGCGGGTGGCCGGGTTGGTGCTGCTGGGCGCGGTGACGCCGGTGTTCGGCAAGCGCGACGACAACCCCGAGGGTGTCGATCTGTCGGTATTCGAAGGCATTCGTGCTGGCCTGCGTGCCGATCGTGCGCAGTTCATTGCCGATTTCGCTGCGCCGTTCTATGGCATCAACCATGGGCAGCAGGTGTCCCAGGGGGTGCAGGCCCAGACCCTGAACATTGCGCTGATGGCCTCGATCAAGGGCACCCTGGATTGCGTGACCGCGTTTGCGGAGACCGACTTCCGCCCGGACATGGCCAAGATCGATGTGCCGACCCTGGTGATCCACGGCGATGACGACCAGATCGTGCCGTTCGAGACCACCGGCAAGCAGGCTGCGGAGCTGATTCGTGGGGCTGAGCTGAAGGTGTATGCCGGCGCGCCGCACGGGTTTGCGGTGACTCATGCCCAGCAGCTGAATGAGGACTTGCTGGCGTTCCTGCAGAAGTGAGTTGTTGGAGGCATTCGCGGGTAAACCCGCTCCCACAGGATCACCACAGGCCAGAGGTCTGTGCGGTCCCTGTAGGAGCGGGTTCACCCGCGAAGAGGCCCGCCCAGGCAGCACAAAGCTTGAACAGGGCTAACCTTCTACAGCCCACCGCACATCTATCCAAGCCCTGACGTTGTGTCAACCGGCATGCTCCACAGTTGCGCCTGCCGCCGCCCCCAGACGGAGAAGACCATGTCCCAGGACCGCAACGACAAGACCCGTCGCCAGTTCCTCGCCACCAGCACCGTGCTAGGTGCAGCCGGCGCTCTCTGGTCCGCATTGCCCTTCACCGGCCAAGCCGGTTCCGTTCACGCATCCACCCAAGGAGGTTCCATGACCGCCGACCTGATTCTGTTCAACGGCAAACTGCACACCGTTGACCGCGAAAAGCCCACCGCTACCGCCGTCGCCATCAAGGATGGCCGCTTCATCGCCGTGGGTAACGACGCCGAGGCCATGGCCCACAAGGGCAGCGCCACGCAGATCATCGACCTCAAGCAGCGCACGGTGATCCCGGGCCTGAACGACTCGCACCTGCACTTGATCCGTGGTGGCCTGAACTACAACCTGGAACTGCGCTGGGAAGGCGTGCCGTCGGTGGCCGATGCCCTGCGCATGCTCAAGGACCAGGCTGCGCGCACGCCGACCCCGCAATGGGTGCGCGTGGTCGGTGGCTGGAACGAATTCCAGTTCGCCGAAAAACGCATGCCGACCCTGGAAGAAATCAACCAGGCTGCGCCCGACACCCCTGTGTTCCTGCTGCACCTGTATGACCGCGCGCTGCTCAACCGTGCTGCGCTCAAGGCCGTTGGCTACGACAAGACCACGCCGAACCCGCCGGGTGGCGAGATCCAGCGCGACAAGTTCGGCAACCCGACCGGCATGCTGATTGCCCGCCCGAACGCGATGATCCTGTACGCCACCCTGGCCAAAGGGCCGAAGCTGCCACTGGAGTACCAGGTCAACTCCACCCGCCAGTTCATGCGCGAGCTGAACCGCCTGGGCCTGACCAGCGCCATCGATGCCGGCGGCGGCTACCAGAACTTCCCCGACGACTACCAGGTGATCCAGGAGCTGGCCGACAACAACCAGCTGACCGTGCGCATCGCCTACAACCTGTTCACCCAGAAGCCCAAGGAAGAGCTCGACGACTTCCGCAAGTGGACGTCCAGCGTCAAGCTGCACAGCGGCACCGACTTCCTGCGCCACAACGGCGCTGGCGAAATGCTGGTGTTCTCCGCTGCCGACTTCGAGGACTTCCTCGAACCGCGCCCGGACCTGCCGCAGACCATGGAAGAAGAGCTGGAGCCGGTGGTGCGCCACCTGGTCGAGCAACGCTGGCCATTCCGCCTGCACGCCACGTACAACGAATCGATCACGCGCATGCTCGACGTGTTCGAGAAGGTCAACCGCGATATCCCGTTCAACGGTCTGCCTTGGTTCTTCGACCACGCCGAAACCATCACCCCGCAGAACATCGAGCGCGTGCGTGCGCTGGGCGGCGGTATCGCCATTCAGGACCGCATGGCCTTTCAGGGTGAATACTTCGTCGACCGTTACGGCGCCAAGGCTGCCGAGCAGACCCCGCCGATCAAGCGCATGCTCGATATGGGCGTGCCGGTGGGTGCCGGTACCGACGCCACCCGTGTGTCCAGCTACAACCCATGGACATCGCTGTACTGGCTGGTCAGCGGCAAGACGGTAGGTGGCATGGAGCTGTACCCGGAAGGCCTGAGCCGTGACACCGCGCTGCAACTGTTCACCCAGGGCAGCGCCTGGTTCTCCAGCGAGCAGGGCAAGAAGGGCCAGATCAAGGTCGGCCAGCTGGCCGACCTGGCGGCACTGTCGCTGGACTTCTTCAGTGTCGATGAAGAAGCGATCAAGGGCATCGAGTCGGTGCTGACCATCGTTGACGGCAAGGTGGTGTACGGCGCGGCTGAATTCGACAAGCTCGGCCCAGCGCAGGTGCCGGTACTGCCGGAGTGGTCGCCGGTGGTCAAGGTGCCGGGGCACTGGCGTGTGGGCACGCCGTCGCTGGCGGCCGCCGTGCACCAGTGCAGCGGGCCATGCGGGGTGCATGCGCACAGCCATGAAAAGGCGCGGCATTCGAGCGTGCCGGTGAATGACTACCAAGGCTTCTGGGGCGCGCTGGGTTGCTCGTGCTTCGCCTTCTAAGCTGAGCTGATGTGAAAAGGGGGCCAGTTCTTGGCCCCCTTTTTGTTACTTCTGTGCCGGCCTCTTCGCGGGTAAACCCGCTCCCACAGGATCACCACAGGCCAGAGGCCTGTGCGGTCCCTGTGGGAGCGGGCTTGCCCGCGAAGAGGCCAGAAAAGCCAGAATCAATGGTGTGCCTTGTGCCCTGGGCCAGCCAACAGATGACGGATCTTCACTTCGACCCCATCGGTCTGCAGCATCCGCACCTTCGCCTCGATCTTCAGCTCTCCCCGGGTCACCCGATGGTGATGCCGCAAGTGCTCAAGCCACGACTCCTCGAAGAAGAACTCCAGCCACAGTGAAGGGTCAGCACTGTCACGCATCAACCCCCACGACAATGCGCCATTGCGCTTGCGCATCGCCTCCAGATCGCGTGCCGCCAGCTGGAATGCCTCGGCCTTGGCCGGCTCGATGTGGTACTCGACGGTGACCATCACCGGCCCGCTTTCCTTGTCCATGTCATCGTTCAGGACGGGTACCGGCCAATGCAGCGACGGCGTCAGCTCTTCGGCCTCGGTCTCCGGCAAGGTGACCTTGCAGGTCAGCAACGTACCCAGCGCCAGGCCGCCTGCAGCCAGCAACAGGCTCAGGGTGATCGAAGCATGGCTGGCTAGCGTACCCCACAGCAAGCCACCGCTGGCCATGGCGCCGAAGAAGATCAGGATGTACACCGACAACGCCCGCGCCCGGACCCAGGCCGGTACCGAGGTCTGCGCCGCCACCTGCAGGTTGGACAGCACCGCGATCCACGCCGCGCCGCTTAGCAGCATCGCCGGCAGCAGCACATAGAAGTTGCGCACCAGCGCCAAGGCCAGCAGGAACAGGGCATACAGCAGGCTGGCAAGCATCACCAGGCGGTCACGGCTGATGCGCTCGCGCAGGCGAGGCAGCAGCGTGGCGCCGGCCACCGCGCCGATGCCGATGGCTGCCAGCAACAAACCAAAATCGGCTGCGCTGCCGTGCATTTCACCGCGCACGATCAGTGGCAGCAGCGAAGTCCCGGCGCTGGCGCAGAAGAAGAATGCCAACGCCCGCAACAGCACGGCCTGCAAGGGTTTGGCACTGCGTGCGAAGCGCAGGCCGGTGCGCATGGCACCGATGAAACGCTCGGCCGGCAGTAGCGGCTCCTTCACCTCACGTTTCCACAGGAACAGCACCAGAATCACCCCGGCGAAGGAAACCGCATTCAAGGCGAAGGTCAGCCACGGGCCGACCAGGCTCACCACCACGCCGGCAAGCGCCGGGCCGATAGCGCGCGACACGTTGATGCCCACGCTGGAGATGGCCACGGCGTTGGCCAGGTCCTCCTTGCCCACCAGCTCCGGCGTCAGCGCGCTCCAGGCTGGCATCATCAGCGCGGTGCCGATGCCCAGAGCCAGGGTCAGTACCAAGAGCAGGGTGACGTTCATCAGCCCGAGCAGGGTCAGCGCCGCGAGTACCACGGCGACCGACGACATCCACAGCTGCACCAGCAGCAGGTAGCGACGCTTGTCGACGATATCTGCTGCCGCGCCGGCCGGCAGGGCGAGGAAGAACATCGGTAGCGATCCAGCCACCTGGATAAGTGCCACGTGCAGCGGGCTGGCCGACAGCGTGGTCATCAGCCAGCCGGCGCCCACCTCGTGCATCCAGGTGCCGATGTTGGAGGCGATGGTCGCGATCCACAGCATGCGGAAGGTGGTGTTGCGCAGCGGGCTCCAGGCACCTGAAGGGGAATTGCTCATGTCAGAAGCTGCCTTTGAGTGGGTATTCGATGATCAGGTAGATGCGGTCGAGGTCATCGCCGGCCTGGGCCTGGTTGGCGCGGTGGCTGACGTGGGAGAACGACAGGCTGAGGTCTTTGGCGGCACCGGACTGGACCACGTATTTCAGGTCGACGTCGCGTTCCCAGTGCTTGCCGCCCTGGCCTTGCTGGCCCACATAGGCACCGCCGGCTGGGGCATGACTGCCGTCGATGCCACGGCCGCTGACATAGCGGCCCATCAGGCTCAGCCCAGGGACGCCGAGGGTGGCGAAATTGAGGTCGTAGCGCAGTTGCCACGAGCGCTCGCCGGGGCCGTTGAAGTCGGCGTACTTGATCGAGTTGGCCAGGTAGATGGAGTCGCCACCGACGAAGTCGAACGGCGTGTCGCCTTCGACCTTCTGGTAAGCCAGGGTCAGGGCCTGGGCGCCGAAGCTGTACTTGGTCAGCAGGCTGTAGGCGAGGGTGTCGATCGCCCCGGCGCTGGCGTTACCGGTGTCACGGGTCTTGTAGAGATTGCCGTCCAGGCGCCAGTTGCCCTCGGCGAAATTCAGGTTGAGGTAGGCCTGGCGCCAGGTGTCTTCCAGCTGCCCGGCGTACAGCGCGCCGCCGAATGGGCCGTGCGGCGCAAAGGTGGCGCCGGCCAGGCTGATGGCGCGGTTGTTGGTGGTGGCGCCATAGCCGCTGAAATCGTCGTGGGTGGAGCTGTTGGCCTGGTTGTTGAAGGCCGTGAAGCGCCCGGCCTGAAGGCGCCAGTCGGGCAGGTCGGTGTTTTCCACGAACCAGCCGGTGGCGTATTCCGGGTGCAGGCGCTTGTCGCCGGTGTCGAACACAGGTGTTTCGACGGTCATCTCGCCGTAGCGCAACTGGGTGTTGCCCAGGCGCAGCTTGAGCGCGGCGCCGGCGCTTGAGTAGTTGGACTCAGCTCGACCATCGCTGTCACGTGGCAGCAGGCCGGTGCCGGCATGGCCGCGACCGCCGTCGAGCTTGAGCCCGAGGAAACCATGGGCGTCGAGGCCGACACCGAGCGTGCCCTCGGTGAAGCCCGAGCGGACTTCGCCGATGAAGCCTTGGGCCCACTCCTGGCGGTAGTTCTGGCCGCTGGCGGAGGGCGAGCGGAAGTCGCTGTGCAGGAAGTAGTTGCGGCTGAGCAGCGACCAGCCGGCATCTTCTGCCTGGCTGAATACCGGGTAAAGGGCGAGGGTGGCGAGCAGGGCGCGGCCTGGTCCGTGATTGGCGCGGATCATGGGGCCTCCAAGGGGGATGATCCGGGACTGTGGAGCAAGGATAGGCCAGGGGTCTTGTAACTGTGTGCTGGAACATATGCTTTACCTGTACTGGCCTCTTCGCGGGTAAACCCGCTCCCACAGGATCACCACAGGCCTGAGGTCTGCGCGGCCCCTGTAGGAGCGGGTTTACCCGCGAAGAGGCCGGCATAGGCTGCCCAGGCCTCAAGCCATGTCGCTGATCGCGAACTCCTCGGCCAGATGATCGATCAACGCCCGCACCGACGGCAACAACCCGCGTCGCGACGGGAAGATCGCATGGACGATGCCGCAACGCGGATGCCAGTCAGGAATCAGCTCAACCAACCGGCCAGCCGCCAGGTCTTCGCGCACGGCCACTCGCGGCAGATGAGCAATGCCCACGCCAGCTACCACGAAATGGCGCAGGGCAAACAAGTCGTCAGTCACCATGCGCGGGGTATGCGGGATTACGATGCTGCGGCTGCTGTCCTCACCCTGGAACAGCTCCCACTGGTACTCGCGCTGGGCGCTACCCCAGTGCAGGCTCGGCAGCGTACTGAGCAGCTGCGGGTCGAAGCCTTTCGGCAATTGTTCCAGGTACTGCGGCTGGCCGACCAGGCACTGGGTGCTGTTGCTCAGCACCTTCATCACCATGTCGGTGTTCTCCAGTGGCGGGAAGCGCACCCGCAGCGCAATGTCGAAGCCCTCGTGCAGCAGGTCGACACGGCGGTTGGTGCTCTCGATGAACAGCTCCACCTGCGGGTACTTGAGCATGTAGCGGGTCAGCATCGGCCCGACCCAGGAGTTGAGCAGGGTGGTCGGGCAACTGATACGCACCAGCCCGCGCGGCTCGCTGCGGTTGCGCTCGATGATCTCGGCTGCGCCCTCGGCCTCGACCCGCATGGCCAGGCAGCGGTTGTAGTAGGCCTGGCCTATCTCGGTGAGTGAGCAGTGGCGGCTGGTGCGGTGCAGCAGGCGCACACCGAGGCGGTCCTCAAGGTCGGCGATGCGCCGGCTGAGCTTTGACTTGGGCATGTCCAGTGCCCGCCCGGCCGGGGCGAAGCCGCCGTGCTCCACGACTTGGGTGAAGTAGTAGAGGGAATTGAGGTCTTCCAATGGTCGTTCTCCAAATGGAACGCTAAAGGCAATTTTCGCAGTCTACCGCCGTAAAGGTGATGATTTTAATCTGTGCTCATCAACGCGAAACACCCCAGATTGCTGAAAAATTCATAAACGTCAGGAGCACAGACCATGAGCAAATTCACCTACAACCGCCTGAACAAAGATGACGCTGCAGTCCTGCTGGTCGACCACCAGGCTGGCCTGCTGTCGCTGGTTCGCGACATCGAGCCGGACAAGTTCAAGAACAACGTGCTGGCCCTGGCCGACCTTGCCAAGTTCTTCAACCTGCCGACCATCCTCACCACCAGCTTCGAGCAAGGCCCCAACGGCCCGCTGGTGCCAGAGCTGAAAGCACTGTTCCCGGACGCCCCGTACATCGCCCGTCCAGGCCAGATCAACGCCTGGGACAACGAAGACTTCGTCAAGGCGGTGAAGGCCACCGGCAAGAAGCAGCTGATCATCGCCGGTGTGGTGACTGAAGTGTGTGTAGCCTTCCCGGCGCTGGCAGCCTTGGAAGAAGAGTTCGAAGTGTTCGTGGTGACCGATGCTTCCGGCACCTTCAACGAAATGACCCGTGATGCTGCCCATGACCGCATGAGCCGGGCTGGCGCGCAACTGATGACCTGGTTCGGCGTGGCCTGTGAGCTGCACCGCGACTGGCGCAACGACATCGAAGGGCTGGCGGCGCTGTGCTCCAACCACATCCCGGATTACCGCAACCTGATGACCAGCTACAACGCTTTGACTGCGGGTAAGTAACAGCGAGCAACTCAAACATAAGCGGCCGGCCCCAACATGGGGCCGGCCTTTTTCGTTGCACTTTGTTCCAGCCGGTGATCCGACCTGGTTGAATTGTCAGCGTTTGACCCGAGCGCGAAGCCCGTTGTCATTCCGCTGCATTAGCGGGATCAGGAACCCCGTTGATGCCTGAATCATCCGCGTCGGGTGAGACCTCAATACAATCGGTTTGAGGGTGTGTTCATGAATATCGAGCAGAAGCATAGGGCCACTGGGAACAGTGGCCTTTTTCTTTGTTTGATTGGAATGCAATGAGCTGGACGACAGGCGTGATACACCGGACTGGATGTTGAGTCATTGCCACCCAGTGCATGTCGTGAGGTTTTCAGTGTCTGTGAGATCGAGCGCCGCCCGCGCGGCGCATCGCGGCTAAAGCCGCTCCTACATCTGTTGCAACGTGGCCATGCCTGTCAGGCCATAGTTGTCAGCCTTGTTGGCATGACAGGTTTTTGAGGTGGGCATTGATGCCGCCTCACATGACTTGAGACATGCGCCAAGGCGGGCAGCCATGGCCTCGCAGGTTCGGCACGTTGCAACAGATGTAGGAGCGGCTTTAGCCGCGATGCGCCGCGCGGGCGGCGCTCGATCTCACAGACGCTGAAAATCTCAAGGCATGCGCCTGGTGGTATTGAATCAACATACCGCCAGGCACCTCACCTGCTTCCAGAATCCAAAAAAAGAAAAAGAGGGCCTAAGCCCTCTTCTCATATCACAGCGCCAACCCTCAATCCGCATCCGAATCAAACAACCGGGCCAACTCCACCCGCGCCTCCTTGGCCGTCTGCATCACCTTGGCCCGGTCATCGCGCACGAGCCCCTGGGCCTCCAGCACTTCCTCGTCATGCTGGGCAAACCGCTCGATCCGGTCCGCTGCCTGCTCGTCGCTCAAGCCCAACCCGACCAGCGCCCGACGGGTCATCTCGAGGCTTGAGTAGAACGTCTCGCGTATCGGTTCGGCGCCTACATCCGCCAGCTTGTGCACATGCTGGCGGTTACGCGCCCGGGCCAGCACTTTCAGGTGCGGGTACTGGCGCTTCACCCGTTCAGCGGTATGGATGGCAGCCTCAGGGTCGTCGATGGTGATGATGAAGTACTCCGCCTCACCCACCTTGGCTGCATGCAGCACCTCGGGGCGCAGCGGGTCGCCGTAGAACACCGGCACCTGTTCGAACATGCGCGTCATCTCGATGGTGTCCACCGAGGTTTCCAGGGCAATGAACGGGATCTTCTGCGCCCGCAGGATGCGCGCGACGATCTGGCCCATGCGGCCCATGCCAACGATCACCACCCGCGGCGTGCCGGCGTCGATGGTCTTGTACTGCTCGGGCACTTCTCGCGCCGGTTGCGGGCGTTTGAGGGCACGGGCGCAGCCGAGCATCAGCAGCGGCGTGATGGCCATCGACAGGGTGATGGTCATCAGCAGCAGGTCATAGGTCTGGGTGTCGAACAGGCCTTGGTCCTTGCCCAGCTTGAACACCACGAAGGCGAACTCACCACCGGCCGCGAGCACCATGCCCAGGCGCAGTGCGCTGGCGCTGTTCAGGCCGCCGGCCAGGCGGCCGACGCCGACCAGCAGCACCAGCTTCACCGCCACCAGCAGCAGGGTCAGGCCCAGCAGCACCAGTGGCATTTCCAGCAGCAGGCTGAGGTTGGCGCCCATGCCGACGCTGATGAAGAACAGCCCCAGCAGCAAGCCCTTGAACGGTTCGATCTGCGACTCAAGCTCGTGGCGGTATTCCGAGTCAGCCAGCAGCAGGCCAGCGAGGAAGGCGCCCAAAGCCATGGAGATGCCGGCTTCTTCCATCAGCCAGGCAGTACCGATCACCACCAGCAGCGCGGTGGCGGTGGACACCTCCGGCAGGCCGGTACGGGCCACGGTGCGGAACACCGGACGCAGCAGGTAGCGGCCTCCGATGATGACCACGGCGATGCTGGCGAACACCTTCAGGCCGTGTTGCAGGCTGTCGCCATGGCTGGTGTCCGGGCCGCTGGCGGCCAGCAACGGGACCAGGGCGATCAGCGGAATCGCGGCAATGTCCTGGAACAACAGGATGGCGAACGCCAGGCGGCCATGGGGTGCGTTGAGCTGCTTGGTTTCGGCAAGGCTCTGCAGGCCGAGGGCGGTGGACGACAGTGCCAAGCCCAGGCCGAGCACGACGGCCGCCGGCAGCGACTGGCCGAAGCCGAACAGGGCGATGGCGCCGATCACCGCGCCGGTCAGCAGCACCTGGGCAGTGCCGACGCCGAATACCGACTTGCGCATCAGCCACAGGCGCTTGGGCGACAGCTCAAGGCCGATGATGAACAGCAGCAGGACCACGCCCAGCTCGGAAATGTGCGCGACGCTTTCGGTGTCGCGGATCAGGCCCAGGGCTTGCGGACCGATGGCTACGCCAGCGAGCAGGTAACCGATTACGGCCCCCAGTTGCAGGCGCTTGGCCAAGGGAACGGCGACGACCGCGGCGAGCAGGAAGATCACCGCGGTTTGCAGAAGGCTGCCTTCGTGTGGCATTGGCTCGTACTCCATGAGCTGCCGGGGCAGCGTTTGAACAGTTTGGCGGACAATTCTGGAGGTTGGGGGAGAGTCAGACAATCTGCCTGGCGGGAGAAAGATTGTCCCGCAAAGCGGGACAGCCTGTGCTGGCCTCTTCGCGGGTAAACCCGCTCCCACAGGAACTGTGTAATTCCTGTGGGAGCGGGTTTACCCGCGAAGGGGCCGGCACAGGAAACACCCCACTCAAACCCCGCCAAACTGCGCCCGATACTGCGCCGGTGTCATGCCGATCCGCTCGCAGAACACCTTCCTCATATGCCGGTCGCTGCCAAAGCCGCAGCGCGCCGCGACCACCTTCAACGGCAGTTCGCCACATTCGAGCAACTTGCGCGCCTGGTCGATCCGCGCGTTTTGCAGGTACTGCAATGGCGTGATCCCGACCTCGCGCTGAAAGGTCCGGGCAAAGTTGCGCCCACTCATGGCCACCAGGTCGGCCATCTTCTGCACCGTAAATGCCTGGTCGATATGGTCGACGATGTACGCCTGCACCCGGGCAATCGGCGAGCCGTCCCGCGGCACTGCCGCCAGCAATGGCCCGTAAGGCGTCTGCCCGCCCTGGCGGTGGCGCGCCACCAGCAGCACCTTGGCGACTTCCAGGGCCAGCGCCTTGCCGTGGTCCTCGGCGACGATGGCCAGCGCCAGGTCGATGCCCGCCGTGATGCCGCCAGAGGTGATCAGGTTGCGGTCCATCACGTAGATGTGCTCAGTCTCGACCTTGGCTTCGGGAAACGCCTGCGCCAGGCGCTCCACATAGTTCCAGTGGGTGGTGCAGCGATAGCCGCCAAGCAACCCGGCGCGCCCGAGCAGGAACACCCCGGTGCAGACCGCGCCGAAGCGCCTGGCGCCGCGTACGGCCTCAGGCAAGCAGCGCTCCAGTTGCGGCAGGGCGACGTCATAGGCACCCGGCCCCCCTGGCACCAGCAGCAGGTCGATACCCGTCGGCAGTTCTTCCAGGCGCAGGTCAGCCACAACCTTCAGGCCGCACGAGCCACGAATCGGGTGCTGGTCTTCGGCCACAGTGAGCAGCCGGTAATGTTTGTCCTCGGGCAGGAACCGGTTGGCAATGGCAAAGGTGTCCATCGGCCCGGTCACATCCAGCAAGAGCACATCGTTGAACAGCACCATGGCCACGGTGCGTCGAGCGTGTTTTTCCTGCATACCTCTATCGCCTTGAATGCCGGCCGCCCGCAGCGGCCTGGAGCTGAATACGAAATGCATCTTATGGTATCGGCAAGAGGGGCAGGGCCAGCAGTGCGCAATTAAGAACAATTCAGCATTGGCTCAGGACTTTGTCATGTGCCGGCGGCCAGACTTATTCCATTGAACAGGAGAGTCGCCATGCACCCTGGGACGCCCCAAGAGCCACTGCCACCCCCCGGCGCGCTGACGCCGGCGCGGTTGCGCCAGGCCAAGGAACTGATGCTGCGCAGTTCGCTGTCGATCATCGAGGTCGCTGCCGTGTGCAACCTCACCCGCAGCCATTTCTCCCGCGCTTTCAAGGTCAATACCGGCCTCTCGCCCCAAGCCTGGCGGCTGTTGGCGCGCATGGAAAAAGCCAAGCGCCTGCTGGTCACCGAGGCACCGATTACCCACGTGAGCCTGGAATGCGGCTTCTGCGACCAGGCCCATTTCACCCGTGCCTTCAGCCGCCTGGTCGGCCAGCCGCCCAAGGCCTGGCGCCAGGCGCAGGCCCATCCTTAAGCCGGATCTATCCGACGGTATAAGCCCTCGGGATAAGCCCTGAATGAGCCCCGGCCCGTTTTCCCAACCCAAGGAGTCACCCCCATGAGCCAACCTGACTACAAGCGCCTGAACAAAGACGACGCCGTGGTGCTGCTGGTCGACCACCAGACTGGCCTGATCTCGCTGGTGCAGGACTTCTCGCCCAACGAGTTCAAGAACAACGTGCTGGCCCTGGGCGACCTGGCCAAGTTCTTCGGCCTGCCGACCATTCTCACCACCAGCTTCGAGCAAGGCCCCAACGGCCCGCTGGTGCCGGAGTTGAAAGAGATGTTCCCGGACGCGCCTTACATCGCGCGCCCTGGCCAGATCAACGCCTGGGACAACGAAGACTTCGTCAAGGCGATCAAGGCGACTGGCCGCAAGCAGCTGATCATCGCTGGCGTGGTAACGGATGTGTGCGTGGCTTTCCCGACGCTGTCGGCATTGGCTGAAGGCTTTGAAGTGTTCGTGGTGACCGATGCCTCAGGCACCTTCAACGAGACCGTGCAGCAAGCGGCCTGGGTGCGCATGACCCAGGCGGGTGCACAGATGATGAACTGGTTCTCGGTGGCCTGTGAGCTGCACCGCGACTGGCGAAACGACATCGAAGGGCTGGGTAACCTGTTGTCGCAGCGCATCCCTAACTATCGCAACCTGATGAACAGCTATGCGGCGTTGAGCGCTCGTTGATGTAAACCTGTAGCGGTCTCTTCGCGGCGGTTCGACGCCTCGATAAACCCGCTCCCACAAGGGGATGTGCAACCCTGAGGCTGCGCACTACCCCTGTGGGAGGGGGTTTACCCGCGAAAGGGTCAGATCAGGTTGCGCGTTGTTCACAGGCAGAGTGAAGCGAATCCGGCACCCGCCAAACGGCGACACCAATGCCTGCAACTGCCCGCCATGGGCCTGCACCACCGAGCTGCAGATCGCCAGCCCCATCCCCAGCCCGGCGCTCTTGGTGGTATGGAACGCATCAAACACCCGTTCCCGCTCATCCGCCGCAATGCCGGGCCCGTTGTCGTCCACGCAGACCTCGACCACATCCCCGGCTACGACAGACGCAATCTGCAACACCCCGTCACTGCGATATCCCGCCAGCGCCTCCAGCGCATTGGTGATCAGGTTGAATACCAGTTGCTGCAACTGCACCGGGTCGGCCATCACGCTCACCCCAGCCTGCAACCGCGCCTGCACGTCGACCACATACTTGGCGGCATCGGCCGAGGTCAGGCGCAGCACCTCGCGAATCAGCTCGTCGAGCTTTACTGCCTTGAGCTGCATCGGCGACTGCTTGGCCAGCGAACGCAGCGCGCGGACGATATTGGCGGCGCGTTCGCTGTCATTGCGGATGTCTTCCAGGCCGGCAATCGCCTCTTCAAGGTTGGGTTCTGCCCGCTTGAGCCAACGCAGGCTGGCTGCGGCGTTGGAAGCAATACCCAGCAATGGCTGGCTGATCTCGTGGGCAATGGACGCCGACAGCTCGTTCATCACCTGCAGGTGTGCAGTGCGTGCCAGTTCTGTGCGAGATCGGCGCAGTTCCTCTTCCATCTGCCCACGGGCCTGATTGTCCTCTGCAAGGCGCGTATAGAACTTGGCCGTCTGCAACGACACGGCGGCCTGCGAGGCAAGGATCTCCAGCATGGCCAGGCGCTGGCTGCCGAACAGGTTCGGCACCAGGCGGTTTTCCAGGTACACCAGACCGATCAGCACGCCCTGGATCACCAGCGGCAGGCAGAGCACCGAGCGCGCGTTACGCGCGTGCAGCTCCTGGCGGAAGGCCTCCGGGCACTCGCTCAGGGCGTCATTGAGCACCAGCGGCTTCTTGGTGCGCATGGTGGCGTTGATGATCGACAGCGGCGCCTGGGTCATGAACCGCTGGCAGTTATCCATGCTCACGTGCAGCCCGGCATCGTCGATGTAGGCGAGGGCGGCCATCTGGAACTCGGCGCCACTGACGATCAGCAGTGCACCGTGATCAGCGCCGGAGTGCTGGGTGAGGTGGCCCATCAACGTTTCGATCAGGCCTTCGAGCAGCACTTCCTCGGACAACGCCCGCGCGGCCTCGATACCGGCCTCAAGGTCCAGCTTGGCCTGCTGAGTGGCGCGGTATGTTTCCTGGACGGGTTGCGTGCGCAGGAACGGGTGCAGGGCCTCCAACTGGTGCACCTTGCCGGTCGCCCCCCAGAGATGGAAGCAGTCGCGGGCGATGCGCAGGTGCAGGTTGGCGCCGGAGATCAGGCCGCTGGGGATGCACACTTCTGCCAGTTGTTCGTGGGCCAGCGCCTGTTCGTGGATAAAACCGGCGGCGGTTGCGGCGATCTGTGCCTGGTCGAAGCAGCGGATGGCGGCCAGGCCGTCGCCTTCGAGCTTGGCGATCACACCTTCGATCAGCAGCAGCTTGTTGCGGAAGGTCACCGGGTTGAAGCTGGCCCAGCGTTCAAAGCGCTCGCGCAGGGCATGCAGCTCGGCCAGCTTGTCGGCCAGGCTGCCAGAGGCTTCCGGGCTGCCGAGCACCAGGCCGCGGAACAAGTGGTAGTCCGCCAGGTTGATGTGCGCAGGTGCCGCCCAGGCGCTGTCGCCCGCCGCGCCAAGGCTGTGCATGGCATGCGGGATGTTGCCCAGGTAGAAGGCGGACATGCCGCTGAACAGGTGCTGGAAGAACCCTGTGGTGGGTGAGTTCGCCCGCGTGGGCGAGGCAGTGCGGGGTGCGCCGCTCAGGTTGGCCACGAACCCTTGTTGGGCGTGCAGGATCTGTTCGATATCGCTGAAACCATGACCGCGCACGGTAACCAGGCCCTGCGCCACTTCTTCGGCAACTTCCGGCAGATAGTGGCCCATGAACAGGGAGTCGGAAACCAAATGGCTGCAGGCGTGGCAGGTCATGGCCAAATCGCCGCTCAAGCGCGTCGAGTCGACCGCTTCCAGCGCAGTGCGGCGGGCGAACTCCATGGGTGAGGTCCAGGCGCTGACTTGGTCCAGGGCCAGTAGCGCACTGGTGAGATCGGCTTCGAAGCCGTGTCGTTCGATCAGCTTGAGCGCGGCCAGGCAGCAGGCGTGGCCGTCGTGGTAGCTACCAAAGCGTTCGGCGATCATCACCCCGTACCAGGCCATGCCATAGGTGCTGCCCGGGGCGACACCGTGCAGCAGCGACAGCTCCATGAGTTTGGCCAGGTGCAGGAAGCAGATATCGTCCTGCACGAAAAACGACGACGACAGGGTGGCCAGCAAGCCGATTGCAACTGCCACTTCCTCAGAGTCGGTACGTGGTAAAGACGCCAGGCAATGGCGGCCCTTGCGCTCGATCAGGGCATGGACATGCGCATGGCTGGCCGCTACCTGCTGCGGGTCGGTGCCACGAGCCAGGCTGATTCCCAGCAGTTCGAGGCCGGCGACGGTGGTGGTGATAGCGGCCTGGTAATCGCAGCGCAGCATGTGCAGGCGTGCCTGCAGTCGGCATACCCGTGCTCGCTCCAGCGCCGAGCACGCGCGCTGGAGGCATTCCATGATCCGGCCCTCGGCATCGGCCATGCGCGCCAGTTGCATGTCGCAATCCGCCGCCATGCAGGCGATGGCAAAGCCATGTCTGGCGTGGCTTTGCGCCGTGGCGTCCTGGCGCAGCAGCTGTTCGCACGTCTGCAGGTAGGCCGCAGCTTGCTCATAGGCGCCGTTGTCACTCGCGCGCAGCGCCGCATCACGCAAAAGCTGCAGGAAAACATCGCAGTCATTCGTTGCAAACCCGCATGGGCTGGCGCGTTGCAACTGATTGGCGATTTCGAATACGGCCTTCTGCAAGTCGTCATGCCAAACCTCAAGCATGGCCTGCGCAATGCGTGCATGCAGTTGGGCGCGATCACGCGCAGGCGTGAGTTGGTAGGCGCCCTCCATCACCCGGTCGTGAGCGAAGCCGAGGCCTTTCTGGCCCGGTAGCAGGAAGCCCGCAGCAATCATGGCTTTCAGCGGTTCGCCCGATAGGGGGGCAAGCAGGCGATGCAGCAGGCGTTCATCGCAGCGGCCACCCACCGCGCTGGCGATCCGCAGGACATCGCGCTGGCACTCCGGCAGCCGTGCCAGGCGGTGGATCATCAGGTCTGCGACATTATCGGAGTAACGGTGCCGGGCCACGGCCTTCAGGCACCACGTCCAGCGCATGGCCTGGGTATCGAAGGTGAACAGCCTGTCCTCGACCATGGCCCTGAGGATCTGGTTGATGAAGAACGGGTTACCTGCGGTCTTGTCGAGGACCAGTTCGGCAACCGGCAACGCTTCGTCAGGGCTGACGTGGTAGCGCTCGCCGATCAGTTCGGTGACTGCGCCGATGGTCAGTGGGCGCAGGTTCAGTGTGATCTTGTGCAGTTTTTCAGGTGTGGCGAGTTGCGTATTGGCCGCTTGCTGATCGTTGCGCCGGGCGAAGATCAGCAACAGGTTGGCGGGGGGCTGGGCAAGCAGTTGTGCCAGCAACTGCCGGGTAGCGGCGTCGGCCCACTGCAGGTCATCGAAACACAGCACCAGCGGCTGGCCGGGGTGGCTGAACACTTGCAGGAATTCGACGATGGCCCGCTGTTCTTTCTGCAGTGCCAGGCGGGTGGGTTTTTCCGGCAGATCGGGCAGGGGGCCGAGGATCAGTTGCAGGTCTGGTGCCAGTTTGCCGAGCAACCGACCGTGGCCTTTGATGCGCTTGAGGATCTCGCGGCGCAGGGTGTCGAGGTCCTGGCTGTTCTTGGCCAGCAGCTGGGTGGTCAGCGAACCGAGGATCTCGACCCACGGCGCATAGGGTATTGCCTGTTCCCGGCTGTTGCATTTGCCGACAGCCCAGAAGCCTTCAGCATGGGCTTTGAGTGCAACCTCCACCAGGCTGGACTTGCCCATGCCAGCAGCCCCGTTGATGAGCAGCACCTGGGGTTTGCTGTCGCGACGCAGCGCCTTGAGCATCAGCGCGATGAGTTTCAGTTCGGCACTGCGGCCATACAGGCGCCCGCGGCTGGGCAAGACAGGGTCGGCGTAACCGGGCTCGAAGGGGGGGATGGTCTGGCTGGTGGCCCATTGTCGTTGGCAGTGCGCCAGGTCCACGGCCAGGGCATGGGCACTCTGGTAGCGGGCGTCTGGCTCCTTCGCCAGGGCCTTGGCCAGGATCCGGCTTAGCGGCGGTGGTACCTGGTTGTCGACCTCGCTGGCCGTGCGTGGCTGAACGCCGGCATGCAATTGGCGCCAATGCTGGGTATCGCGCCCGGCCAGCGGCAGCTCGCCTAGCAGCAATTGGTAGAGGATTGCGCCCAAGGCATAGATGTCACTGCGCCGGTCGCTGCTGCTGCCATGGGGGCAGATCTGTTCTGGTGCCAGGTAGGCCCAGTTGCCGATCGCGTTTCCTTGTTCGCTGATCAGTTCCGGCGTGTCGGCACGAAAACAGCCCAGTCGCACCCGGTGGTCCGGCTGCAGGCATACATGTTCCGGCTGCAGCGCACCGTGCAACACATTGCGTTCGTGGGCTTGAGCCAGGGCGTTGGCGGCGTTTGCCGCAATGTCGAGAAAGGCTGCAAGGTCGACCGGGCCTTGGCTGATCAAGTCGGCGATGGAGCGGCCGGCCGGGTACACCAGCAACGGGCCTTCAGCGGAACGGACAAACGCCGAGGGGACTACCGCCCATTGTGGGTCCAACTGCAGGCGGTAGTCACGCTCCAGTCGCTGGCAGGCTGCGGGGGCCTCGAGCGGGGCGCGCACGGCTATCCAGGCCTGGCGAGTGGCAGGGTCATGCAGGCGGAAGTAGCTGAGTTCACCTTCCTGGCCCAGCTGCGTGATATCGCAGCGATTCAGCCAGTCGTCGTCGATCGACTGGTCGAAATCGATGGGCCTGTTTGCGAGGCGTTCATCGAGCACAAAGCACCCCCTGCTAGCGACATCCTGACGCGCGAGTATACGCAGCGGACCCATCAAGAATGAGGCCTGCAGCCGGCTTGGCAGAAACGGGCACGCTGTTGTCCGTTATCAGTACCTGGTGCTCGACGGGGGCTTGTATAGTTCTGAGGCCAACCTATCCCTCGGGATAATTGTCTGATCGCGCTCGCTGGCCTAGGCTGCCCGAGGCTGCGCAATCGCCCATGCCCGCGCGAGGAAACCATGATCCGAATAGGCAATGCCCAGGTGTCGCTGGAGCGGCGAGAAGCCTTTCTTGACGGCAAGCCGATCCCGTTGGGCGGGCGGGCGTTCGAGGTGCTGGCCACGCTGATCAGGGCCAAGGGCCGGGTGGTCGGCAAGGACGAGCTGTTCAGCCAGGTGTGGGCCGGCACGGTGGTCGAGGACAACAACCTGCAGGTGCAGGTGTCGCTGCTGCGCAAGGCCTTCGGCGACCGCGGGCTGATCCAGACTGTACCGCGTCGGGGTTATCGCCTGGCGGCCGACGTCAGTATCGACGTGCCTTGCCTGGCGTTGGGGCCATCTGCGCTTTGCGCCGTGGCCGGTGCCACAGAGCCGCTCGATGACGGTGCGAACGTGCCAGTGCTGGTGGTGGACGACGACCCATCGGTGCGCAAGGCACTGGGCCGTTTGCTGCGTTCGCAGGACATTCCCCACCGGTTGTTCGCCAGTGCCGAAGAGCTGTTCGACGCTCGGCTGGAAACGCCCTGCGCCTGCCTGCTGCTGGACATGCACCTGCCAGAAACCAGCGGCCTTGAGGTGCAGGCTGCGCTGGGGCGATTGGCGCTGCCTTGGCCAATCGTGTTCATGACCGGCTTCGGCACCATCCCCATGACAGTCCAGGCGATGCGCGCGGGTGCCGTGGAGTTTTTGACCAAGCCTTTCGACGAAGATCAGCTGCTGGCACTGCTTGTAGCGGTACGCGCACGCGCCGTGACCGAGGGGCGCAAATGGCACCATGCGCGGCAGGTCGAGGAAAAATACCAGCGCCTGACCCAGCGCGAACGTCAGGTGTTCACGCTGGTGGTCGGCGGCCTGTCACACAAGCAGATCGCCAAGGAAATCGGCACCAGTGAGGTGACCACCAAGGTGCACAAGAAGAACATCATGAACAAGATGCAGTCACGCTCACTGCTGGAGCTGGTGGCGATGCACAACGTCATCGAGGCTCGGTCTGGCGCATGAGCAGAGCGGTGTGCATCGTCGATGACGATGCTTCGGTGCGCAAAAGCCTGGCCAACCTGCTGCGTTCGGCGGGCTTCGGCAGCCTGGCGTTTGCCACGGGGGAAGTGTTTCTGGCTTCGGAGCTGGCGCGCGAGGCAGGCTGCGTTCTGCTCGATCTGAAAATGCCGGGCATGAGTGGGCTGGACGTGCAGCGCGAGCTGGCGCGCAGGGGTTGGCGCTTGCCGGTGATCTGCATGTCGGCGCATTGGGACGAAGGTGCGCTGCAGGCGGCACTGCGCAATGGCGCACGGGCTTGTCTGGGCAAGCCGTTTCCCGAAGAGGTACTGCTCAAGGTGGTCGAAGAAGCGCTAGCGGGTGAATGAGCACACCTGATCAATCAATTGCTGCGCGTTCGAGCGATGCTCGCTGGGTTGATCGAATTGCGAGACCTTTCCCATGCCACGCCTGAACACCTTTCTCGACCTACCATCGCCGGCCCTGACCGCCAGCGGCCTGCTGTTCATGCGGGTGATGGCTGCGCTGCTGCTGTTTTTCATTCACGGCTTGCCCAAGCTGCTGGACTGGAGCGGGGAGTTGCAGCGCATCGAAGATCCTTTTGGCCTTGGGGCGTCGCTGACCTTGGGCCTGGCCGTGTTTGCCGAGGTGGTTTGCCCCGTGTTGCTGGTGCTGGGTATCGCAGCGCGCCTGGCCTGCCTGCCGGTGCTGGCGGTGTTGCTGGTGGCGCTGCTGGTGGTGCATCCGGACTGGTCGCTGGAACAGGGGCAGTTTGCATGGTTGCTGGTGGCGCTTTATGGCGGACTGGCGCTGACCGGGCCAGGGGCGTATTCGGTCTCGGGGTTGATCGGTCGGGGCACGTTTTCCTGATGGATTTTGGGGTCGCAAAGCGGCCCCAAAGATCTAACTGCTCCCTGGCCGGTACTGCAATGCCTCGGCCAGATGGCTTTTGCCGATCACCTGACTACCTTCCAGATCCGCCAATGTACGTGCAACTTTCAGCAGCCGATGCGCTGCCCGCAAAGAAAGGCTCAGCCGTTCACAGGCAGTCTCCAGCCAGGCCTGGTCCGCCGCTGCCAGCTGACAATGACGACGCAGCCCCTCCAGGTTCAGAAACGCATTGGCACAGCCTTGCCGTCGCTGCTGTACTTCACGGGCCTCGGCCACCCTGGCTGCCACACCGGTGCTGGTTTCGCCGCTCGGTTGGTTGTTGAGCGTGGTGGTCTCGCGGGCCACGGTCAGGTGCAAGTCGATGCGGTCCAGCAACGGGCCTGACAGCTTGTTGCGATACCGTGCGATCTGTTCGGTACTGCAGCGGCAGCGGCCGGTGGGGTCACCCAGGTAGCCGCAAGGGCACGGGTTCATCGCCGCTACCAGCTGGAAGCGTGCCGGGAAACGCACCTTGTCGCGCGCCCGTGCAATCACGATCTCGCCCGATTCCAGCGGCTCGCGCAGCACCTCCAGCACGCGCCGTTCAAACTCTGGGAGCTCGTCGAGAAACAGCACGCCATGGTGCGCCAGGGTGATCTCGCCAGGTTGCGGCCGGCTGCCGCCGCCAACCAGCGCGGGCCCCGAGGCCGAATGGTGCGGATGGCGAAATGGCCGCTGCGGCCAACTGCTAAGCGGCGCGTGGCCACTGACCGACTGGATCGCCGCCACCTCCAGCGCCTCGTGTTCATCCAGTGGCGGCAGCAGTCCGGGGAGGCGGCTGGCGAGCAAGGTCTTGCCCGTGCCGGGCGGGCCGGTGAACAACAGGTTATGCGCCCCGGCTGCGGCCAGCAGCAATGCCCGCTTGGCCGCGACCTGGCCCTGGACTTCGCTGAGGTCCGGGTAAGGATGTTGCTGCAGGACCAGGCCATTGGCGGCGAACGGTGGCAGCGGTACCTGCCCGTTGAGGTGCGCCACCAGCTCCAGCAGATGCCCCACCGCATACACCACCAGCCCGCCGGCCAGGCTGGCTTCTTCGGCATTCTCCCGCGGCACCACCAGCGTCCGGCCCGCCTCGCGTGCCGCCAGCGCTGCCGGCAATACACCCTGCACTGGGCGCAGGTTGCCCGACAGTGCCAGTTCACCCAGGCACTCCAGGTCGCTCAACGCCGCTATCGGCACTTGGCCGTCGGCGGCCAGGATGCCCAATGCGATGGCCAGGTCATAACGCCCGCCGTCCTTGGGCAGGTCGGCCGGTGCGAGGTTCTGGGTGATGCGCCGTTGGGGGTAATTCAGCCCGGAATTGACGATGGCACTGCGCACACGGTCCTTGCTCTCCTTGACCGTGGTTTCCGGCAAACCGACCAGGGTGAGATGGGGCAGGCCGTTGGCCAGGTGCGTTTCGACGCTGACAGCCGGGGCCTGAACGCCGACCTGGGCGCGGCTGTGGACGAGGGCGAGGGACATGGACACTCCGTTGGTCACGACATGGAAAAGCCGCTTCCTGCGGCTCGTCGAAGCCTAGAGTGTTTGCAAAGAACTCGCGCAACAAGAATGCGACTTCCTTTTGCAGGGCAGGCGTTTTCCCTGCTTTTCCACACAATCTGACAAATACTGGATCCAATTCTTTGCGAAGATCCCGCCTATGGCTTAGTGTTCATGAGCGACTGCTGTTGCCATTGGATGGCAACGCGACCCTGAAAATGGACTTAAGGTACTGCCCGTGCAAACGCTCATTCGCACCCGCCAGCAGATCCGAGAACGGGTGCAGGCCAACGAATACGCTGAACTCAACCGCTTCTTCGATGCGCTCCAGGCGCAGTGGCGGCAGGCGCCCCTCGGTGAGTGCCCCGCCTATCTGGAGGCTGTGCAAGGCTACATGCTGGATTGCGACTCCCAGGGCGGCAAGGCCCTGACGCAAACCCTCAAGGCCTGGATCGATAGCTGCCCCAAGGCTTATCACCCACAGGTGGTAATGGGCTTTCACTGCTTCAGCCACGCCTGCCAGATCCGCGGGCAGGCTGGCCCTGATGAGGTGTCCGAAGAGCGCTGCCTGGCTGCCGAACAGGCTTGCGAGAAGGGCGCTGCGCATTTCCTGCAGGCCATGCAACGCAGCGCGCAACCGGTTGCCGCTGTGATCGGCATGCTGCACATCAGCGCGTACCTGCGCGAGCCCGGCTGGTTGGTCGAATTGTTCGCTGGCCAAGTGGCGCGCTACCGGCCCAGTGCGCATGCGGACGTGGAGGTGCAGGAGGCGGCTGCGCCGCTGTTGGTCAAATACGGCCTGACCCCCTTGCTGGAATTGCCGCAAACATTGCCTGCAGGTTTAGGCGCGCGTTTGCATGAGCAAGGCGAAAGTGCCCGGGACTACTGGCTGCGCCATGCACTGGCGTGGTTCCCAGGCTGCTTTGAAGCCATTGAGGCTTATGCCACTTACCTGACCCCACGTTGGGGCGGCAGCGATGAGGCGGTCGACGCATTGGCCTGCGGCCCGCTGTGCCAAGGCTGGCCTGAAGCACTGCGCAATGCGATCCGCTGGCGGGCCCTGGAAGACAGCATCTGGCTGCCGCAGGCCAGGCAACAGCTACAGGTGGCGACCTGGCACAGAACCTTTGCCCAATGGGCCCAACGCGAACTCAGGCCCAAGGAGCGCGCAATGCTGCTGGCCCGGCGTGGCGCCCTGCGGCGCTATTCGATGCAGGATTACGCCGGCGCGATGCGCGACTTTGTCGAGAGTGTCGCGCTATACCCTGACCACGGCTTCGTCCCGGCCATTGGCGAGCCCTTCCACAGCCTTGTATGCCTGGTGCTGTTCCACGAGGCTGAGGACGATTCGCAGGTATTGCGCACCGTGATCGAGCGGCTGTGCGACGACCGTCGGCAGGCAGCGGCCTGTGCCCTGCGGGCTGCGGGGCATCAGTTCGGGTTGTGGGGCTTCGGGCAATCTGCCGAGCAGGCAAGCACGTGGTTGCGCTTGGCGGTCAAGCGCCAGTGCGGGTGGGAAGGGCAGGGCTTCGATGTGCTCGATGTACCGCGCCTGCTGTGGGCCGCCAAGCTGCATGAGGCTGCGCACTTCCTGTATCAAGCCTGCGCAGAGTTGAAACTGCCGGATGCCGCCCTCGCACTCTACGACCTGCATCGTGGCTGGCTGGCCGACACCCCCGAGCAATATCTGAGTGGCAAGGCTGCCGAGCACTGGTTGCTGCGGGCGGCAGAGTCCGGCCACCCACTGGCCAAATTCGACCTGGCTTGCCAGCGGATGAGCCACCCGCAAGGGCTGGAAGACCCAAAGGCGGCGCTGGCGGTCAAGCGGCTATTGCTTGATGCACTGAGCCATCGGCAACTCCATGCCAAGGCGCAGTTGCAGCTAGGCATCCTGCTACGCCAATACGGTGATGCGCGGGAGCGTGTCGAGGCGGTCGATTATCTGCTGGGGCTGGCCGAGCATCCCGACGCCTGGATTGCAGCGCGCGCCTGTGCAGAACTCGGGCTGGCCTGGATGCAGGGTTGCGGCACGCGCAAGCAGAGCCGCTTCGCGGCAATCGAATGGGCCAACCACGCCGTTGCACTGCAGCCGAGCGATCCGCTCATCGAAGAAATACAGGCCGAGATCCGCAACTCGCACAGCCGTGTGAAAACGCTGTTCACCGTGTGCGGGGCTGCGTTGTTCCGCGGCGACCTGCATGCCAGTGAACTGCCACCCAAAGCCGCCGGCCAGCACAGGGCTTCGGCCTGATCGAAGCCGGGGCCGCCAGGCGGCCCCGGCTTTGTTATGGCTTGGCGCCGAGGATGATGTGCGACGCCTTGATCAGCGCGGTGGCTTGCACGCCGGGGGCCAGGCCAAGTTCCTGCACGGCTTCGCGGGTGACAATGGAGAACACCTCGGTGCCGCCCGCCAGCTTGAGTACCACTTCGGCGTTCACAGCGCCGTCGCCTACCCGTACCACTTCACCTTCCAGGGCGTTGCGGGCAGAGAGCCGGTAGCCGTCGGCATCGGTCATCAGCACTACCCATGGTGCCTTGACCAGGGCCACGGCCTGTTTGCCGACATTGATGTTGAGGTTGTGCAGGCTGGCCATAGTGACCACCGCCACCAGCTTCTCGCCGCCAGCCAGGGTCAGTTCGACCTCGGCATTCACCGCGCCGGGCTGCACGGCGCTGACGGTACCTTCAAAGACGTTACGGGCACTGACTTTCATGGTGAGGCGCCTTATCGATTGTTATTCCTGCGCAGCTGGCGCCATCCGGGCTTCCAGCTCGGCGACGTGCTTCTCCAGGGCCTCGAGGCGGGCACGGGTGCGCGCCAGCACGACCATCTGGCTGTCGAATTCTTCGCGGCTGACCAGGTCCAGCTTGCTGAAGGCGCCTTGCATCAGCACCTTGAACTGGCTTTCCAGTTCGGCGCGGGGCTGGGCGGTATCGCTGCTGAACAGGCGCGAGGCCTGGTCGCTCAGGGCGTCGAGAAGGGCTTTGGGCGCGAGCATGTCGGGCTGTCCACTGATACTGAGAAATGGCTCGCAGTGTAGCACGGGGCAACGCTGCACCCTTGCCCTCAGGCAGTTGCACATTTTTCGAGCAGCGCTGCAGGTCGCTGCGCACCGAAGTTGTGCACGTTTGCCATGCTGGCGACTGGCCAATCCTGACTAATTCACATAACTCGCTGTTTTCCGGTGGTTTAACGGAACTGGCAAGGTTTCTGCAAAGACCTGTACGAGCCATGCACTGATGCAGTTCCTTGTGACCAGGCAGTGCGCACGCGGAGCCGGATGCCGACGACGCGTTACAAAGCCAACCGCTGCGCTTAGACTTGAGACGGGTTTGTTTTCCTGGGGCAAGTCCACCAAATCGGGAGAGAGTTTCATGAAGCTAGTCACAGCCATCATCAAGCCGTTCAAGCTGGACGACGTGCGCGAGTCGCTGTCGGAAATCGGCGTGCAGGGCATTACCGTCACGGAAGTCAAAGGTTTCGGCCGGCAGAAGGGCCACACCGAGCTGTATCGCGGCGCGGAGTACGTGGTCGACTTCCTGCCCAAAGTGAAGATCGACGTCGCCATCGACGACAAGGACCTTGATCGAGTGATCGAAGCCATCACCAAGGCGGCCAACACCGGCAAGATCGGTGACGGCAAGATCTTCGTGGTGAATCTGGAGCAGGCGATCCGCATCCGTACCGGCGAAACCGATACCGACGCGATCTAAGCGCCGAAAAAAAGCCTCACCAAACCCAACGCCCCAGGAGAAAACAACATGACTCTGCGTAAGATCGCAGGGCTAGGAGCCCTATTGTCCCTCGTAATGCCCGGGCTGGCCCTGGCAGAGGAAGCAGCTGCCCCAGCGCTGAACTCCGGCGACACCGCCTGGATGCTCACCTCGACAGCGCTGGTGCTGTTCATGACCATTCCGGGTCTGGCCTTGTTCTACGGCGGCATGGTGCGTTCCAAGAACGTGCTGTCGGTGATGATGCAGTGCTTTGCAATCACTGGCCTGATCAGCATTCTCTGGGTCATTTATGGCTACAGCATGGCCTTCGATACCGCCGGTATGGAAAAGGGCGTGCTCAACTTCAATTCCTTCGTCGGCGGGTTCTCCAAGGCGTTCCTCAGCGGCGTCACGCCAGCGAACCTGACCTCGGCTACCGCACTGTTCCCAGAAGCCGTGTTCATCACCTTCCAGATGACCTTCGCCATCATCACCCCGGCGCTGATCGTCGGTGCCTTTGCCGAACGCATGAAGTTCTCGGCGATGCTGGTGTTCATGGGCATCTGGTTCACCCTGGTCTATGCACCGATCGCGCACATGGTCTGGAGCGGTGACGGCGCGCTGATGTGGGACTGGGGCGTACTCGACTTCGCTGGCGGCACCGTGGTGCATATCAACGCCGGTATCGCTGGCCTGGTCTGCTGCCTGGTACTGGGCAAGCGCAAAGGCTACCCGACTACCCCGATGGCCCCTCACAACCTGGGCTACACCCTGATGGGCGCGGCCATGCTGTGGATCGGCTGGTTCGGCTTCAACGCTGGCTCCGCCGCTGCGGCCAACGGCACTGCGGGCATGGCCATGCTGGTGACCCAGATCGCCACCGCCGCCGCTGCACTGGGCTGGATGTTCGCCGAGTGGATCTTCCACGGCAAACCAAGCGCCCTGGGCATTGCCTCGGGTGTGGTCGCCGGCCTGGTCGCCATTACGCCGGCCGCTGGCACCGTGGGCCCGATGGGCGCCCTGGTGATCGGCCTGGTCTCGGGCGTGATCTGCTACTTCTGCGCCACCACCCTCAAGCGCAAGCTGGGTTATGACGACTCCCTCGACGCCTTTGGCGTGCACGGTGTTGGCGGCATCATCGGTGCCATGCTCACCGGCGTGTTCGCAGCACCGGCCCTGGGCGGCTTCGGCGCGGTAACCGACATTGGTGCCCAGGTCTGGATCCAGGCCAAAGGCGTGATCTTCACCGTGGCCTACACCGCCATCGTCACCTACGTGATCCTCAAGGTGCTGGATGTGGTGATGGGCCTGCGGGTCAACGAAGAAGAAGAGTCGGTCGGCCTCGACCTGGCTCAGCACAACGAACGCGGCTACAACCTGTAACTGCGACGCTGGAAAAACTTGCCCGGTTCGCCGGGCATTTTTTTGCCTGTTTTTTGCCATTTCCCGCAGTGCAAACGGTTTATCACTCACGTTCGCGACGTAGGCCAAAAACTTACAAGCTACAGGGCGTTTATGGTGCTTTGCTTTTTCCACGGGCGCGCTAGAATGCGCGCCAAAGGGTGTTTGACGAGTAGTCCACACGCTTTACCAGCCTTTGCTAGGCTTGCCAGTAGCGTGTGGCCAGCAGGGGTCAAGGATTTGTCAGGTCCTGCCAGGAGCAGGGCTTGCTGGGTGCCGCCTCCCATCAGGAGCGCTGACCCAAGGGCAGTGGCCTAACCCACGGCCAGTTGAATTTTCACTGGTGCCTGCCGGTCTACGGCTGCACTGGTCTATAACTAACCTGCTTTTCGCAAGTCATGAGGTAGAACATGAGCGACGACGATCTGGAAAATGATGACCTCGAAGTAGGCGACGAAGACGAGGCTGATGAGGGCCTCGAAGCGGCGGCTGACGATGGTGCGGAAGATGCTGGCGATGACGACAGCAGCCCGGCACCGGCTGCCAAGGGTAAATCCAAGGCCGCTATCTCGGTAGACGAGATGCCGAGCATGGAAGCCAAGCAGAAGGAGCGTGATGCCCTGGCCAAGGCGATGGAAGAGTTCCTTTCGCGCGGTGGCAAGGTGCAGGAAGTCGAGGCCAACGTGGTCGCCGACCCGCCCAAGAAGCCGGACAACAAGTACGGCAGCCGCCCTATCTGAGTGGCTGAATACAAATGAGCCCGCCGTCGCTGCGGGCTTTTTTGTGCCCGTTCAGGTTGGCGCGGTCCCTGTAGGAGCGGCCTTGCGTCGCGAAAGGGTGGCGGAGCCGCCCCTGGCATTGGTGGTGTGTATCAATTGCTGGCGCCGCTGTGCGGCGCTTTCGCGACGCAAGGCCGCTCCTACACAGTCAGCGCCAGCGGGTCAGAATGTCGGGCAGCTGAGAGAGGCGTTGAATCTCTGCATCTGGCGCTCGGTCGCCAGCCCAGGCCTTGCCCTGCGGGTTGAACCACACCGCACGCAGCCCGGCGCGCTGGGCCCCGGCGATGTCGTCGCCCGGGTGATCACCGACATGCACCGCTGCACCGGCTTCAACGTCGCCGCGCTTGAGGGCCTCCATGAATGGCGCCGGGTCGGGCTTGCCGATGCCCAGGTCCTCCGCGCACAGGGCAAAGCGGAAGTAGTCCGCCAGCCCCAGGCGGCTTACGTCGGCGTTGCCGTTGGTGACCACGCCCAGGATGTAGTGATGGCGCAGGATCTCCAGCACCGGCTGCACCTCGGGGAACACTTCGATCTGGTGGCGGGCGTGCAGGAACACTTCGAAGCCTTCGTTGGCCAGCTCCTGTGCCTGCTTGTCGCTGTAGCCGACTTCCTCGAGGGCGTGGAACAGCACACGGCGGCGCAGGGCACTGATGCGGTGCTTGAGACCCGGTTCGGCCTGCACCAGCCGTTCGCGGATGGCGAACAGGTGTTCAACCGGCACGCCGCCGAGGATGGGGGCGTTGGCTTCGAGCCAGTCGCGCAGCACGACCTCGGCGCTGGCAATCACGGGCGCGGTGTCCCACAGGGTGTCGTCGAGGTCGAAGGTAATCAGCTTGATGCTCATGAGTCTGTGCCTTTGCTGCGTTTGGCCCGAGGGTGGGCGCTGTCGTACACCGCGGCCAGGTGCTGGAAGTCCAGGTGGGTGTAGATCTGCGTGGTGCTGATGTCGGCATGGCCGAGCATTTCCTGCACCGCCCGCAGGTCCTGGGACGATTCCAGCACATGGCTGGCGAAGGAATGGCGAAGCATGTGCGGGTGCAGGTGCTGGCCCAGTTCACGCTCGCCGGCTGCCTTGACCCGCATCTGGATAGCCCGCGGGCTCATGCGGTTGCCCTGGCGGGTGATGAACACCGCGCTGTCACGTGGGCCGCCGATGCCGCGCAGCTTGAACCAGGCCTGCAAGGCCTCACGGGCCTTGCGGCCAACCGGTAGCACGCGGGTCTTGCTGCCCTTGCCGAGCACCTGCACCAGGCCCGCGGCCAGGTCGAGCTGTTCGAGGTCGAGGTTGTTCAGCTCGGACAGGCGCAGGCCGGAGGAATAGAACAGTTCGAGGATGGCTTGGTCGCGGCGGGCGATGAAGTCGTCGTCAACACCACCCTCGAGCAGTTGCAGGGCGCGGTCGGTGTCCAGCACCTTGGGCAACCGGCGCTCGCCCTTGGGCGCACTCAGGCCGGTGGCCGGGTCGTGCTGGCACAGGCCTTCGCGGTTGAGGTAGCGGTACAGGCCGCGCACCGCTGACAGCAGCCGCGCCAGGCTGCGCGAGGACTGCCCTTGGTGGTGCTGGCGAGCGATCAGCTGGCGCAGCTGCTGGATCTGCAGCGCGCCCCATCCGGCGATGCCCTGGCTGTTGCAGTATTCGATGACCTTGTCGAGGTCGCGGCGGTAGGCCAGCAGGGTGTGTTCCGATACCTGGCGCTCGTTGCGCAGGTGTGCGCAATAAGCCTCCAGCTGGCGTTCCATCAGCGCACCGGACGCAGGGTCTGGGTCACGCGTGGCACCACGCGGCCGAGCACTTCGGCGATGTAGCCGAGGAACAAGGTGCCGACGCTGCTCTTGTAGTGCTGCGGGTCGCGGCTGCCGATTGCCAGCACGCCATGCAGCCCCTGGTATTCGAGGGCTGCAACGGCACTGGAGCCGACTTCCTGCTGCTGCTCTTTGCCAAACAGGAAGGCCAGTTCGTGCTCGCGCAGGTTGCCGCTGACGGTCTTGCCGCCGCCTAGCAGGCCGCCAATGGCTTGCTGGGCTTCGGCATTGCTGACCCAGCGGCCAACAGGCGCTGCGTTGTCGCCGAACAGGATCAGGCTGACGAAAGGCACCTGGAATTCCTGGCGAAGGCTGTCTTCGACGGCCATCACCACTTCTTCCAGGCTGCCAGCATCGAGCAGGTCGAGGATCAGCCGGCGCGTCTTGTCGAACAGCCGGTCGTTGTCACGGGCCACGTCCATCAGTTGCGACAGGCGATGGCGCATCTCGATGTTGCGGTCGCGCAGCAGCTTGAGCTGGCGCTCCACCAGCGACACGCTGTCGCCGCGCTGGTGGGGGATGCGTTGCTCGATCAGCAGTTCGTCGTGCTCGGCGAAGAAGGTGGGGTGGGCGCGCAGGTAGGCGACCACCGCTTCGGCATCGAGCTCATCGGGCTGCTGGGGTACTGGCTGATCGGTCATGGCGGTTACTCGCTTAGAGACGAACCTGTCCTTCGAAGACGCGTACGGCTGGGCCGGTCATCAACACGGGCTTGCCGGGGCCGGCCCATTCGATGTGCAGGCGGCCACCCGGCAGGTCGAGGGTCACCGGAGAGTCCATCCAGCCCTGGCTGATGGCGGCCACGGCAGCGGCGCACGCGCCGGTGCCGCAGGCCTGGGTCTCGCCGGCGCCACGTTCCCATACCCGCAGGTTGGCGCGATGGCGGTCGATGACCTGGAGAAAACCGGCATTCACTCGCTGCGGGAAGCGCGGGTGGTTTTCGATTTTCGGGCCCAGCTCATGTACCGGCGCAGTGTGCACGTCATCGACGCGCAGCACGGCATGCGGGTTGCCCATGGACACGGCGGCAATCGAATGCACCTGGCCGTCGACTTCCAGTGGGTAGTTCAACGCCTGCTCGTCGGCAATGAACGGGATTTCTGCCGGGACGAAACGCGGCGGGCCCATGTCGACACACACCTGGCCGTCGTTCTGCACGTCCAGCTCGATGATGCCACCCTTGGTTTCCACGCGGATGCGCTTCTTCGCGGTCAGGCGCTTGTCCAGCACGAAGCGGGCGAAGCAGCGCGCGCCGTTGCCGCACTGCTCGACCTCGGAACCGTCGGCATTGAAGATGCGATAGCGGAAGTCCACTTCCGGGTTGCTCGGCGCCTCGACGATCAGCAGCTGGTCGAAGCCGATACCGGTGTGGCGGTCACCCCATTGCTTGGCATGCTTGGGCTGGATGTGCGCGTGCTGGCTGACCAGGTCGAGGACCATGAAGTCATTGCCCAGCCCATGCATCTTGGTAAAGCGCAGCAGCATGGGGTCACTCCGGCAGCAGGCTTTCGCCAGCGTACAATTCGGCGATGGTCTCGCGGCGGCGAACTTCGAAAGCCTGGTCGCCGTCGACCAGGATTTCCGCGCAACGCCCACGGGTGTTGTAGTTGGAGCTCATGACGAAACCATAGGCGCCCGCCGACTGCACGGCCAGCAGGTCACCTTCGGCCAGGTTCAGCACGCGGTCCTTGGCGAGGAAGTCGCCGGTTTCGCAGATAGGCCCGACCAGGTCGTAGGCACGGCCTTCGCCGGCACGAGGCGTGACCGCGCTGACACCCATCCAGGCCTGGTACAGGGCTGGGCGGATCAGGTCGTTCATCGCCGCATCGATGATGGCGAAGTCCTTGTGTTCGGTGTGCTTGAGGTATTCCACGCGGGTCAGCAGGGCACCGGCGTTGGCCACGATGTAGCGGCCTGGTTCGAATACCAGGGCCAGGTCACGGGTGCCGACGCGCTCACGGATGGCTTTGATGTAGTCGGCCACCAGCGGCGGCTCTTCGTCGCGATAGCGCACGCCAACGCCGCCGCCCAGGTCCAGGTGGCGCAAGTGGATGCCGCACTCGGCCAGGCGATCGACCAGGGCCAGCAGGCGGTCGAGGGCATCGAGGAACGGGTCGACGGTGGTCAGCTGCGAGCCGATGTGGCAGTCGACACCCACCACGTCCAGGTTCGGCAGTTGCGCGGCTCGCACGTAGATGGCTTCGGCGTCGGCGATGGCGATGCCGAACTTGTTCTCTTTGAGGCCGGTGGAGATATACGGGTGGGTGCCGGCATCGACGTCCGGGTTCACGCGCAGCGAGATCGGGGCAATTTTGCCCATTTCGGCTGCCACCACTTGCAGGCGCTCGAGCTCGTCGGTGGATTCGACGTTGAAGCAATGGACGCCGACTTCCAGGGCGCGGCGCATGTCTTCGCGGGTTTTGCCAACCCCGGAGAAGACCACGCGATCGGCGCGCCCGCCAGCGGCCAGCACACGCTCCAGCTCACCGCCGGAAACGATGTCGAAGCCCGCGCCCAGGCGCGCCAGGACGTTCAGCACGCCGAGGTTGGAGTTGGCCTTGACGGCGAAGCAGACCAGGTGCTCGGTACCTTGCAGGGCATCGGTGTAGCTGCGGTACTGGGCTTCGATGTGAGCGCGCGAGTAGACGTAGGTGGGGGTGCCAAAACGTTCGGCGATAGCCGAAAGGGCCACGCCTTCCGCGAACAGTTCACCGTCGCGGTAGTTGAAAGCGTTCATCTGATTTCCTTACTGCGCAGGCGTCTGCTCGGGCTGGATTGGCTGCTCTTCTTGCGGCTGGACCGCAGGAGCGTGCTGGTGCTGGTGCGACTTTTTCGGGCCTTTGCCGTCCTTGCCGTCTTCTGGCAGGTACAGGGGCCCCTTCTGACCGCAGGCCGAAACGAGGCAGGCAACCGCGACCAGCGCCGCGAGCGAGGAAATCAGGCGCTTCATGGGTGAAATCCTTTGAAATATGCAGTATTGCGCCCGAGTATACCGAGCGACCGGCGGATTGCCTATGCAAGAGCCGGTCCGTCGGGCGGGCTATGCTTAGGTGCTCTCGCCGCCGGTTATGGGGCCAGTGCCGAGAGCGGCTAAACCTTTGCATTCATGGCCCGGCGCCCGTATCTTGCCGGGCTTGCCCGTAAAGCAGCCAATTTCGAGGTTCCTGCAATGAGTTTGAGCGAAGCGCGTTTCCATGATCTGGTCGACGCGACCCAACAGGCCCTGGAAGACCTGTTCGACGAGAGCGGCCTGGACCTGGACATGGAAAATTCCGGCGGCGTGCTGACCGTCAAGTTCGAAGGCGGCGCCCAGCTGATCTTCAGCCGCCAGGAGCCGCTGCGCCAGCTGTGGCTGGCCGACCGTTCCGGTGGCTTCCACTTCGACTATGACGAAGAGACCAGCAAGTGGGTGTGCGAGAAGAGCGAAGAGCTGCTTGGCGAAATGCTCGAACGCATCGTCTGGGAGCGGGCCGGCGAGAAGCTGGACTTCGACGAGATCTGACATGACCAGCCAGGCGCGGCCGTCCAAGCCGCTGTACAGCAACGTCAGCCCGGCAGTACCGTCACCCTGCATCAGCGTCTGCCGGCTGGATGAGCAGCGGGTGTGCACCGGCTGCCACCGGCATGTCGAGCACATCCGCGAGTGGCGCTCGGCTGACGACGAACGGCGCCGGCAGATCTGCCGCGAAGCGGAGGCCCTGCGCGCACGGGCTTGAGTATTTGCCCCGCTGTGGTAGTGTCGGGTTGTGCGTCGGTGACGCAAAAGCATTCACAAACCCCGCCCTTGGGCGGGGTTTTGCTTTATCTGCCTGCAGGAAACCGCCTGTTCAAAGGAGTCAGACTGGATCATGAGCACCAAGCCTTCCCTCATCCTCACCCGACTGGACGTACAGCGTCTCGAGCGCCTGATCGACAGCCTCGACGAAACTACCCCGGGTGTGCTCGCCTTGCAGGAGGAGCTGGACCGTGCCGGGCAGGTGGTCGGCCATGATGAGGTGCCCGCCGGTGTGGTGACCATGAACTCGCGCGTACATTGCCGCGAGCAAGCCAGTGGCAAGGATTACCACCTGACCCTGGTCTATCCGAAAGATGCGGGTGGTGAGGGCAAGGTCTCGATCCTCGCGCCGATCGGCTGTGCGCTGCTGGGTTTGTCGGTGGGAGAGCAGATCGACTGGCCGGCACCGGGGGGCAAGACCCTGAAGCTGAAGCTGCTGGAAGTCGAGTACCAGCCAGAAGCGGCTGGCGATTTCGACCTCTGAACCCCGCACGGTCTTTCAGGGTGTGTTCTGCGCCTTGAGCTGGCAGGCGTGAATGCAGTTGTCGACGATGCGGCTGCGCAGCGACCAATCGGTATTGATGATGTAAAAGCCCTGGATATAGCTGTCCAGGTCTTTCGAGTCGAACCACTCATCGATCTTGTCGCTGAAATCGTCAGGCGTGAACACCACCTTGTTGTACTTCGCGCACTGGATCGAGCGTAGTTTGCCGTCCGGCTTGTAGGCTTGCCTTCGCTGGTCCATGAACGCTTTCAGCTCTTCTGTAGACGGTGTGTTTTCGCCCATCCATACCTGTTCCACGCCATCCCAGTGGCTGCCTGCGGCGTGATTGTTGTAGGCGATGACCACGGTTTTGCCTGGGTGGTCATTCCACAGTTGATCCAAGGTCAGCGTGTGCAAGTCATAGGGGATGATGCGCTGCCCCATGTACTTGTCCAGCATCGCCAGCAACCACGCGTGCTCCTGGGCGCTGAAGTTATCGAATTGATGGAAGTCGAGGATGATGATTTCCCGTTCGTTGGCAGCATCCTCATAGAAACGATTCAGCTCGGACACGATGTCGCCGAGCACGGTGCGGCCCGATGTGCTCATGTGAAAGAGCTTGTACCGATAGGGTGAGTCGGGTGTGTGTTCGCGGTTGGCCCGTACACGAAGGTCCAGCACGCGAATGCCGGCGCGAATCTGCTCGATGCAGGAAACGTCCTGGGTCACTTCTTGCGGTGGGACGATATTGTCGGCTTGTTTATCCATGCCCGAATCATGGCTGCCGGGCAGGATCAGCTGATCAATGCGCAGGCGGCCCAGTTCAGGCAAGTTGCCCATCCAGTTCTGCTTGTTCATGACGCACCTCAGTCATTGAATGAGTGCGAAGCATGCTGCTGGTCTGTAGCGCCGTGCAGAGGGAAAGAGTGGCTGGATCAGGGCGCGAGTTCAGCCTGGAGCTGCTCCAGCCCCTGATTGAGCGCATGTTCCAGCTCGCGCTTGTAACGCAGGTACAGGCTGGTCGAACCCTGTTCATCCTCGAGCAGTTCCGAAAGCTCCAGGTCGGTGATGTAGCAGCGATAGTGCCCGGCACTGCGGCGCTGGCCGAGGATCTGCCGGGCGACAACCGCATATAGCTGGTCGCCATGCTCCAGTTCGGAAAACTCCTGCTGGTCGCAATACAGCGTCACATGCACATCATCCCCCGTGCCGGCCTGCAGAATGGCCTGAACCTCGTAATAGGGTTGATCGATGCCAGCGCTGGGGGCGGGGCGTGGCTCGATGCTGCGCGCCTTGCCCGGCCCGGAGGGCAGCAGTTGGGCATAGTGGATGCCAAGTGAAGCCTGCTGCAGATGGTCGAGCGGGAGGCGGGCATCATGGCGCACCACCACCGAGCGCAGAAAGCGCTGCAACGGCAGCAGCAGATGGCTTTCATCAAACAGCGGCAGGCGTTGCTGCCACAGGGCGTTGTTCTCATCCAGCACGTACAGGTCGGCCCAGCCGTCGAGCAGGCGGTAGAACACCTGGATGCAATTGCGCTGACCTTGCTCCAGCAGCAGAGGCAGGTCGTAGTCCTGCAGCGCATTGCCATCCAGGTGCAACGGGCTGTAGCGGCTGCGCACTTCGCCGAGGTGATCGAGCACGGCGTCATGCTCGGCCATGGTCGCCAGGCTGACCTGGCCGGGCAACAATTCAAGCACATGGGTGTACTGCGCTACCTGCAACAGGTAACGGTGATTCAGGCCCTGGTCGAGCAGCCGTTGTGCCGTGTCGAAGATTTCTTCCACCCGCTGGCTAATGGCCTGGGCGCGGTTGTGGCAGAAGCAGCGCACCTTGACCTGCGGGCGCTGGCTGCGCTGGCCGAGGCTGTTGAGGAAGTCACGCAGGCAGCGCAGCAACGCGTGTTCACCGTCGTAGCGCTGCACCAGCACTTCGTTCCAGCTGTTGCGGGTGATCTGGTCGAGGGTCAGCACCAGGTTCTCGCGCACACCCGCATAGCTCAACGAGTCGGTACGCTCGGTGGTCATCAGGATGTTCAGGTCGCGATGTTGGCGCAGCGGGTCGACGCCGACGTTGACCAGCAGCAGGATCTCGTCAGCCACGCTGGGTTGCAGCAGGCGCTCTTCGCTGACGCTGTCCAGCGGCAGCGGGATGCTCTGCTGCAGGCTGCCCAGCAGGTTGAAAAGCTCGAACTCGCTGAGGTCGCTGTCACCTGGGTGCAAGGCCAGGCGCGTGCTGCTGTCGATGACGCCGTTGCGGTGGGCCCAGGTCAGCAGTTCGAGCAGTTCGCGGCAGCGCTTGATCGGGCTGAAATGCTCCCACTCGTGCACCCCCAGGTTACCGTTGTAAAGCCCCCAGTGATGGCTGCCAGGCTCCTTGCGGTTTGGCGACTGGACCAGCGTCAAGGTGTCTTCGGCGATGTCCGGGGCAATACCCGGGTTGATCACTTCGATCTTGCCGGCGCGGCGTTCGAAGGCGGCGTACAGGCGCCGGCCCAGCACATTCAGGTCGCGCTGGTCGGCGCGGCTGTTGGCGTCCTGGCTTTGCGCGAACTGCCCGAGAAAGCGATAGCTATGGTTGAGCTCTGCAACCAGTTCACGACGTTCGACGGCAACCTGGCGTACCTTCCACTGGCTGCGGCTGTCGAGCATGGCCAGCTGGCGTTCGTCCCATCCCCACTCATCGGTCAGCCGCTGCAAAAGTTGGCGCTGCCAGCCGCTGCTGCGGGTACGGTCCAGGCCGCTCAGCTTCTTGTTGACCTTCAGGTACAGGCTGCGCCGGACCAGTTCGAGCCGTGCGGTTTCGCCGCGTTGCTGCAGATAGCGCTCGATACGCCGGTACACCATCACATAGGGGTCGAGTTCATCGAGGTTGAGATGATTGGCGAATACCGCCTGCTTGTAGTCCAGGCTCAGGCAGCGCACGGTCGGGTGCTCACTGGCGTAAACCTCGGTCAGCAGCAGCTTGAGTAAAGACTTGTAGGGCGAGTCGATGCCCTTGAACAGCTGCCACAGCCCGGCGCCGACGTACTCGCCGGGCGGAATCTGTGCAAGGCTGCCAAGGTCGAGGGCGTCCTGGTTGCGGATGAAGCGCTTGGACAGCAGGGTCTCGGTATAACCCTGATAGTTGTGCTCTTCATAGACCGGCACCAACCACCACAGCGGCGTGCGCCCGGCGAGCCAGATGGCGGTGCGATAGAACTCGTCGAGCAGCAGGAAGTGCTGGGTGGTGCCGCAGTCATCGGAGCTGAGCTGGCTGTCGCGCTGGCCCTGGGCGAAGTTTTGCGGGTCGATCAGGAAGAAGTGCGCCTCGGCACCCTGGCTTGCCGCCCAGGCTTCCAGCAGCTGGCATTTGCGCCGCAACTCATCGCGCTCGGCTTCGGCCAGGCCGGGGGCATGGCACACCCATAGGTCCATGTCGCTCTGTTCGGCCTGGGCCAGCGAACCGAGGCTACCCATCAGGAACAGGCCGTGGATCGGGCGTGGCGGATTGCCATGGCGTGCCTTGTAGGCGAACGAGCGAGCCAGGCGCTGGGCATCGGCGACCTGTTCGGCATCCGGCTCGAACCCCGCCACCCCAGCTGGCGTGGCACCGGAAACGTAACCCGGTAGCAGCGGGTGGTTGACGTGGAACAGCAGCGGCAGCAGGGTCAGGACCAGTTGCTGGCGGCTCGACAGGCCTTCCATGGCGCGCTCTCGCCGGCACTGGTTGATGTGCATGAAGCGCGCACGCAATGTCGCCAGCACCTTGCGGTCGATGCCTTCGTCCAGGTCAGGGCGGATTTCGTGGGGGTGGTTCATTGCACACTCAGGGCGGGCCGGGGGACGCTGTGGCGAGTTTAGCCTGAGTGGAGCAGTCGGATAAGTGGGTTGTGGAATATTGGCGCCATTTTTCTATCGCCCGTTCTGGACCTATCGCTTGCAAGCCAGCTCCCACAGGTAATGCACAGGGCTTGAGGTTGGCGCTATCCCTGCGGGAGCCGGCCTGCCGGCGGTGTGGCCGGTACAGGATTATGCGGGTTGGGGCGCCTTGAGGATGTTCAGCAGCAGTTGCACGCTTTCTACCGCATCATGCCCCAGGCTGGTCAGGTAACCGCCATCGGGCTCATCGGTCAGTTGCTTGTCGTAAAGCCGTTGCGCGGCGGCGACCAAGGCAGGGGAAGCGTTGGCGTGAATCTTGATCCCTTCCTGGCTGCTGTCCAGGTTGAACAGGGCGAGCACTTCCAGTTCGGCGATCAGTTCGGGGGTAAAGGACATGGCGACTCCTGACTTCCAGACGAGGATGGCGGCACCGCCAACGGTGCCTGACCTTGGAGTGTAGCCGGGTTATTCGACGTCGCCTTGATCTGCCTCAGGAGGCAGTTCAGGCAGTGCGCGCAGGGCGTTTTCGTACCACTCGGTGTTGAACGGGCGGTCTTCGTCGAGCATGTTGTCGATCTCGATGGCCAGCACGTGTGCCATGAGGTTGAGGATGTCTTCACGCTCGTAGCCGACCAGGGTCAGCTTGTTGAAGGTGGCCTTGGCGGCCGGCGGCTCGCCACTTTCGATCTGGTTTTCGATGGCCTGGGTCAGTGTCGCCTCGGCGAAGGCTTCGTCGTCATTGTCGATTTCGTCGTGCTCGCTCATGGCGGTACTCCTGTGGTGGGATGCACAGTTTGCCATGCTCGCGCCGGCAATGCCCGGTCATCGACCGGGTGCATGACGCTGGTCAGGCGTTAGCGTACCGTCTATAACAGCCGAGCCATCCCCACACGGCCTGGAGGCTGTAACCCCATGCTCAAGCTTCACGGATTCTCGGTCAGCAACTACTACAACATGGTCAAGCTGGCCTTGCTGGAAAAAGGCCTGCCTTTCGAGGAAGTCACCTTCTACGGCGGTCAGGCACCGCAAGCGCTGGAGGTCAGCCCGCGCGGCAAGGTGCCGGTGCTGGAGACCGAACACGGTTTTCTCAGCGAAACCAGCGTGATCCTCGACTACATCGAGCAGACCCGCGGTGGCAAGGCGCTGTTGCCGGCGGATCCGTTCGAGCAGGCCAAGGTGCGCGAACTGCTCAAGGAAATCGAACTGTATATCGAACTGCCGGCGCGCACCTGTTACCCGGAAGCTTTCTTTGGCGCAGCGGTCGAGCCGTTGATCAAGGAGCGTGCGCGTACAGAGTTGCTGGCAGGCTTTGCGACGCTCAAGCGTAATGGGCGCTTCGCACCGTATGTGGCGGGCGAGGAACTGACGTTGGCCGACCTGATGTTCTGCTTCTCGGTCGACCTGGCCTACGCAGTAGGCAAGAAGGTGCTGAACATCGATTTCCTGGCGGACTTCCCGGAGGCCAAGGCATTGCTCGAGAAAATGCGCGAGAACCCACACATGGCGAAAGTCGTGGCGGACAAGGAAGCGGCGATGCCGGCCTTCATCGAGATGGTACGCAGCGGCAAGCGCTGAGACCGGGTTGGGGCCTTCGCGGGCAAGCCCGCTCCCACAGGTAAGGTGCAAGGCTCAGGCAATGCACGGTTACTGTGGGAGCGGGCTTGCCCGCGAACGAGGGCGAAGCCCTCGCAATGGGCCTTAGCGCGAAGCCAGCAGGGCCTTGCCGCGAACGACAGCGGCACGCACCTGAGCCGGCGCCGTACCACCAATGTGGTTACGGGCATTCACCGAACCTTCCAGGGTCAGCACGGCAAACACGTCCTGCTCGATCTGGTCGCTGAACTGGCGCAGTTCGTCCAGGCTCATCTCGGCCAGGTCCTTGCCGGTGTCGACGCCATACTTTACGGCATGGCCGACGATCTCGTGGCAATCACGGAACGGCAGGCCGCGGCGAACCAGGTAGTCGGCCAGGTCGGTAGCGGTGGAGAAACCGCGCAGGGCCGCTTCGCGCATGATGGCGTGCTTGGGCTTGATCGCCGGGATCATGTCGGCGAAGGCGCGCAGCGAGTCGCGCAGGGTGTCGGCGGCGTCGAACAGCGGCTCTTTATCTTCCTGGTTGTCCTTGTTGTAGGCCAGCGGCTGGCCTTTCATCAGGGTCAGCAGGCCGGTCAGGGCGCCGAACACGCGGCCGCTCTTGCCGCGTACCAGCTCTGGTACGTCCGGGTTCTTTTTCTGCGGCATGATCGAGCTGCCGGTGCAAAAGCGATCAGGCAGGTCGATGAACTGGAACTGGGCGCTGGTCCACAGCACCAGCTCTTCGGAGAAGCGCGACAGGTGCATCATCGCCACGCTGGCGGCGGCGCAGAATTCGATGGCGAAGTCACGGTCCGAGACGCCGTCCAGCGAGTTGCCGGCCACGGCCTCGAAGCCCAGCAGCTTGCAGGTCAGTTCACGGTCGATCGGGTAGGTTGTACCGGCCAGCGCGGCGCTGCCCAGAGGCATGCGGTTGGCGCGCTTGCGGCAGTCGACCAGGCGCTCGTAGTCGCGGCTGAGCATTTCGAACCAGGCCAGCAGGTGGTGGCCGAAGGTGACCGGTTGGGCGGTCTGCAGGTGGGTGAAGCCGGGCATGATGGTTTCGGCTTCACGCTCGGCCTGCTCCAGCAGGCCCTGCTGCAGGCGGGTGATCTCGGCCAGGATCAGGTCGATCTCGTCACGCAGCCACAGGCGGATGTCGGTGGCCACCTGGTCGTTGCGGCTACGGCCGGTATGCAGCTTCTTGCCGGTGATGCCGATGCGGTCGGTCAGGCGTGCTTCGATGTTCATGTGCACGTCTTCGAGGTCGACGCGCCAGTCGAAGCTGCCAGCCTCGATTTCGCCCTGGATGGTTTTCAGGCCATCGATGATGGTGTCGCGCTCGGCATCGCTGAGCACGCCGACCTGCGCCAGCATGGTGGCGTGGGCGATCGAACCCATGATGTCGTGGCGGTACAGGCGCTTGTCGAAGTCGACCGAGGCGGTGAAACGGGCGACGAATGCGTCGACGGGCTCACTGAAGCGGCCGCCCCAGGACTGATTGGTCTTGTCGGTGCTCATGGATTCACTCATTGCAGGCGTGAACGAAAAAGTGGCGCCGATCATAGCAGGGTTGGGCCGACTGCCGCAGGGCGTCGGTCGACAGAAACCGCTGGAAAACATCCATAAAGGCAGGCCAGAACGATATTCAACGATTGAACGGCAGTGTTCCACGGACCGTCTACAGTTGGACAGAGGACTGGCAGCGATTCTGCCAACTCAGTGAATCTTTGGCCTTCGTATCGGTCTAGAGCGTGACCGCAGTGTCGCTCGACCTGCTCTTGTCTACGCTATACCTGTGCGAGACTCACTCAGGAATCCAGAGCAATTATGAATGTCCTGATCGTTGATGATGAACCCCAAGCCCGTGAACGCCTCACACGGCTGCTCGCTGAACTGGAGGGGTACACCGTGCTGGAGCCCAGCGCCACCAACGGCGAGGAGGCCTTGGCACTGATCGAAAGCCTCAAGCCCGATGTGGTCCTGCTGGACATCGGCATGCCAGGCCTGGATGGCCTGCAGGTCGCCGCTCGCCTGTGCGAGCGCGAGGCGCCACCGTCGGTGGTGTTCTGTACCGGCGATGATGAATACGGCGCCGAGGCTTTCATGGACAGCACCCTCAGCCACGTGACCAAGCCGATTCAACCTCAGGCCTTGCGCGATGCCTTGCGCAAGGCCGAGAAGCCCAACCGTGCCCAGCTGGCGGCGCTGACCCGGCCGGGTAGTGAGGGCGGCGGCCCGCGCAGCCATATCAGTGCGCGCACGCGCAAAGGGATCGAGCTGATCCCATTGCCCCAGGTGATCTATTTCATCGCCGACCACAAGTACGTGACCTTGCGCCATGAAGCCGGGGAGGTGCTGCTCGACGAGCCGCTGAAGGCGCTGGAGGACGAATTCGGCGAGCGCTTCGTGCGTATCCACCGCAATGCGCTGGTTGCCCGTGAGCGCATCGAGCGCCTGCAACGCACGCCGCTGGGGCATTTCCAGCTGTTCCTCAAGGGCCTTGACGGTGATGCCCTGACTGTCAGCCGCCGGCATGTGGCGGGTGTGCGCAAGATGATGCAGACCCTTTGAGAAGGTTCGCGGAACCCTTGTAGGAGCAGCCTTGCGTCGCGAAAGGGCTGAGCAGCAGCCCCAGGATGGATGCTCCAACCCACAGACCCCGAGGCCGCTGTGCGGCCTTTTCGCGACGCAAGGCCGCTCCTACAGGCTCCGGTGATGCTGTTATCATCAGCGGCATTTCTCTGGATCGGGGCGTTTCATGTCCACTCGCGAAATCCGCATTGCCACCCGTAAAAGTGCCTTGGCCCTGTGGCAGGCCGAATACGTCAAAGCCCGCCTAGAGCAGGCCCACCCCGGTTTGCGGGTGACCTTGGTGCCCATGGTCAGCCGCGGTGACAAGCTACTCGATGCGCCGCTGGCGAAGATCGGCGGCAAGGGCCTGTTCGTGAAGGAACTGGAAACGGCACTGCTGGACAACGAAGCCGATATTGCCGTGCATTCGATGAAGGACGTGCCCATGGACTTTCCCGAGGGCCTGGGGCTGTACTGCATCTGCGAGCGCGAAGACCCGCGCGATGCCTTCGTCTCGAACAACTTCGCCAGCCTCGACGCCCTGCCGGCCGGCAGCATCGTTGGCACCTCCAGCCTGCGCCGTCAGGCCCAGCTGCTGGCACGCCGGCCTGACCTGAAAATCCATTTCCTGCGCGGCAACGTCAACACCCGCCTGGCCAAGCTCGATGCCGGCGAGTACGACGCCATCATCCTCGCCGCAGCGGGCCTGATCCGCCTGGGCTTCGAGGACCGTATCAGCGCTTCCATCAGTGTCGACGACAGCCTGCCTGCCGGTGGCCAGGGCGCAGTGGGCATCGAGTGCCGCAGCGCCGACAGCGAAATTCATGCACTGCTGGCGCCGCTGCACCATGCCGATACCGCCGACCGCGTGATCGCCGAGCGTGCCTTGAACAAGCGCCTCAACGGTGGCTGCCAGGTGCCGATCGCCTGTTACGCGGTGCTCGAAGGCGACCAGCTGTGGCTGCGTGGCCTGGTGGGCCAGCCAAGTGGCGGTACCTTGCTGGTGGCTGATGCCCGTGCGCCGCGCGAAGCCGCAGAGGCGTTGGGCGTGCAGGTGGCCGAAGACCTGCTGGGGCAGGGCGCCGAAGCGATTCTCAAGGAAGTGTACGGCGAGGCCGGGCATCCGTGAGCCCTTGGCGCCTGTTGCTGACCCGGCCTGAAGAGGACTGCGCGGCACTGGCGCAGCGCCTGGCCACTGTAGGTGTGGCCAGCAGTTGCCTGCCATTGCTGGCCATTGAGCCAGTCGCCTTGGCTGACGGGCAGCTTCAACAGCTGGCCGGGCTGGCGCAATGCCGGGCCATCATCGTAGTCAGCAAGCCGGCGGCCCGATTGCTGCTCGAGCAGTTGCGGCAGGCCGGCCTGCAGGCACCGTCAACAGGCTGGTTCACCGTGGGCGAGGCGACGGCGGCGGTGCTGCAGGGCGCGGGCCTTCAGGTGACATTCCCCACACAGGGTGACGACAGCGAGGCTTTGCTCGCGCTAGCGGCCCTGCGCCAGGCTGTTGCGGTGCCTCAGGCGCGTGTGCTGATCGTTCGCGGCGTTGGAGGTCGCGAACTGCTGGCCGAGCGTCTTGCAGAGCAAGGTGCTAGTGTCGAATATCTGGAACTGTATCGTCGCTGCCTGCCGGAGTATCCGGCGGGCACGCTGATGCGCCGCATAGAAGCGGAACGCCTCAATGGCCTGGTGGTCAGCAGTGGGCAGGGTCTTGAACATTTGCAGCAGATGGCCGCCGCCGACTGGCCGCGAGTGGCCAGCCTGCCGTTGTTCGTACCAAGCCCGCGGGTCGCTGAACAGGCCCGGGCCGCCGGGGCCCAGCAGGTTGTGGATTGCCGTGGCGCGAGTGCCACGGCCTTGCTGGCAGCCGTGCAGCGTAGTGCTGCACCTGCCTCTCAAGGCGCTTCGCAGTAGAGCGAGGTGCCCCCATGCAAAGGATGGATACGTGAGCGAAACTGTCTTGTCCAACAATGATCAGCCGTCGGCCCAGGAGCCGGCGCAACCCGTCACCGACAAGCCTGTAAAGCGCTCTGGCAGTGGTCTGGCCGTGCTGGCGCTATTGCTGGGTGCCGCCGGGGTCGCAGTAGGGGGGTGGGGTGTCTGGCAGGTGCGGCAGCTGCAAGGCAGCGAAGTGAACCAGGGCCAGCACCTGGAAGCCCTCAACCAGCGCGCCGCTGCACTGCAGCAGCGCGAGCAGCAGATCAGTGCGCAACTGGCCAGCCTGCCGGCCGCCAGCGAGCTGGAAGACCGCCGCCGGCTGGTGACGCAGCTGCAAGGCGACCAGCAGCGTCTCAGCCAGCGGCTGGAAACCGTGCTCGGCGAGAGCCGCAAGGAGTGGCGCCTGGCCGAGGCAGAGCATCTGTTGCGCTTGGCCACCCTGCGTCTGTCGGCGCTGCAGGACATCACCAGCGCCAAGGCCTTGGTCGAAGGTGCTGATGAAATCCTTCGCGAGCAAAGCGACCCGGGCGCCTTTGCCGCCCGCGAGCAGCTTGCGCGCAGCCTGGCCGTGCTGAACAGCACCCAGCAGCCTGACCGCACCGGTCTGTTCCTCAAGCTCGCCGCCCAGCGTGATCTGGTGCAGCAGCTCAGCGCCCAGTCGCCCGAGTTCGCCAGCAACGCCGATGCGCTAGGCGCGTTGACCGCCGATGGCGATGGGGCCAGTCGCCTGTCGCAGTGGTGGGCAGAAATCTCCAAGTACTTCCAGATCGACTTCAATGCCGACGACAATGTGCGGCCGTTGCTGGCAGGCCAGCAGCTGAACCAGCTGCGTCTGGCCCTGAGCCTGACCATCGAGCAGGCACAGTGGGCTGCGCTCAATGGCGAGGCCAAGGTCTACAGCCAGGCCCTGGATGATGCGCGCAGTGTGCTGCTGGCCAACTTCAATGCCGACAACCCGCAAAGCAAGGCGATGCTCGACAGCCTCAACGCATTGGCTGAGCAGCCTGTCTCGGTAGTAACCCCGGATCTGAGCGAAAGCTTGGCGGCGGTACAGGCGTACATCCAGCGCCGTCATCTGCCAACCGAGGCTGAAGGGGGCAAACCATGAAGCGTGTCTACCTGCTGGCCGTACTGGCGATCGTGATTGCCGCAGCGCTGGGCGTTGCGGTAGCCAAACACAGTGGTTATGTACTGATTGCCTATGGTGGTTTCCGCTACCAGTCCGGGTTGTGGGCGGCGCTCGCGGCGCTGGCTGGCGTGGTCGTGCTGCTGTTGCTGCTGCGTTACCTGGTCGGGCTGGTGCTGACCTCAAGTGGCGTGGTCAACCCATGGTCGCGGCGTAACCGCAGCCGGCGTGTGCGGATCGCCATCGAACAGGGTCAGCTGGACCTGGCCGAGGGCCGCTGGGCCAGTGCCCAGCGCCACCTGCATCGTGCTGCCGAGGCCGAGCGCCAGCCCCTGCTGTATTACCTCGGTGCTGCCCGCGCTGCCAATGAGCTGGGGCGCAAGGAAGACAGCGACAATCTGCTGGAGCGTGCCTTGGAGCGTCAGCCTCAGGCCGAGCTGGCCATTGCCCTGACCCATGCGCAATTGCAGATGGACCGCGGTGAGCGCGATGCAGCGCTGGAGACACTGCTGGCCATGCAGGAGCGCCATCCCCATAACACCCAGGTGCTGCGCCTGCTGCAGCGCCTGCACCTGGAACGTGGTGACTGGTCGGCGCTGATTCGCCTACTGCCGGACCTGCGCAAGGGCAAGGTGTTGCCGGCCGACGAGCTGGCCGCGCTGGAAAAGCGTGCCTGGGGCCAGAACCTTGGCCTGGCGACCACTCGTGGCGAGGATCCGCAAAGTGCCCGTCAGGCGCTTGAACGCGCCTGGCAGCAGCTGACCGCGGCCCAGCGCCAGGAGCCGCAACTGGTGCTGGCCTATGCCGAACAGTTGCGCCAGGTGGGTGCTCAGGGCGAAGCCGAGCAGGTGCTGCGCACTGCGCTCAAGCGTGAGTACGAAAGCCACCTGGCTCGCCTGTATGGCTTGGTACGCGGTGATGACCCGGCGCGTCAGCTGCAAACCGCCGAAGGCTGGCTTAAAGCCCACCCAGATGACCCGAGTCTGTTGCTCACACTCGGCCGCCTGAGCCTGCAGAACCGCCTGTGGGGCAAAGCGCGCGACTATCTCGAAAGCAGCCTGCGCATGGAGCGTAACCCGGAAGCCTGTGCAGAGCTTGCGCGCTTGCTCGCCAGCCTGGGCGAAACCGAACGCAGCAATCAGCTGTTCCAGGAAGGCCTGGGTCTGCTCGATGAGCGTCTTCTGGCACTGCCGTTGCCAGAAGCTGTTCGCGCTTGAACGCCCCCTGAGCCCGCGCAGGTGTGCGGGCTCATGGGGTCGGTAACTTATTCATCGTCAAAAGTTTGTTCTGCAGCCTCTTCTTAAGAAATTTCCTACAGCTCGCATGGAAACTTTCCTTGCGATACAGCGACTTGTCATTCCAGTAGCGCCTTGAAACAACCCCGGCGTTTCCTCTACCGTTCCAGCCACTTCAACTTTCCCGGGACCGTCCTGCCCATGTCGATGGCCAGTCTGCGCACGTTTTTCATTCCGGCATGCCTTGCCTCGCTGGCGGTGCTGGGCGTGTCTTTCTATCTCGAAAGTGTCCTTGGGCTTGTGCCTTGCCCGCTGTGTTTCAGCCAGCGGGTACTGCTGGGTTTGTATGCATTGGTGTGCCTGTGTGCGGCGATGCATGCACCGGGTATTGCCGGGGCTCGGCGATACGCGCGAACAGCGCTGGTGTGCGGCGCCAGTGGTGCGTTGCTGGCGGCACGGCATGTGTGGCTGCAGGGTGCGATCGATGCGAGCCACATGTGCTCGTTGCCAATCGGGCGCATGTTAGAGCTGCCATGGCGCGAAGTCGCGCGGCAGCTGTTGTTCGGCGGCCCTGATTGCAGCTCGCTGACCTGGAGTTTTCTCGACCTGACCTTGCCGGAGTGGAGCTTGCTGGCGTTTCTGCTACTGGCGGCGCTGCCCTTGAGCTGCCTGCTGGCGTATCGTTTCCACTCGCTTGGCAATCCTTGACCTGGCGCATGCCGGCGGCCGATAGCGCGACCAATGGTGGTGCATCGGGGTATTAAACACTTGTATGAACTTTGTCTGCTGCGTACCTTGATGCTAAGCACGCGCGGGAATAATCTCCCAGCACGCATACTGAAAACACAACTGCTCGATGCCGTCCTGCTGATGTCACCTTTGTGCTGCACGGTCGTGGTGCGAGGTGCAGCGGCATCTACCCAGAAGGGAAGAGATCGCCATGCTCGATAGTTGTCAGAACGCCCAGGAACGCTGGGGTGGGGTTCACAAGCTGATCGACCGTTGGCTCGAGGAGCGAGAGGAGCTGGTCCAGGCTTTCCGCACCTTGCGCGCCGTGAGGCCAGCCTTTGCCGACAAGGACACCAATGGAGATTTTTGCGCTCTCTTGGTCGACTACGTTTCGGCGTGGCACTTTGAGGTCAGTGAGCAGTTGGTCAGCGAAGCCAAGGCATTTGGCGATACACGCGGATTGGAGCTGGCTACGCAGATCAATCCCCGCATTGATGAAAGCACTCAAATTGCTCTGGCCTTCAATGACCACTGCGCCAAGGGCGAGTGCAAGGACACCGAACGCTTCGCCGAAAAGCTGACCAAGCTGGGTGCCCTGCTGCGCGAACGCTTCGAGCTCGAAGACTGCCTGATCGAGGTCCTGCACAACGCGCACAAGGAAGAGGGCGCGGTAGAAGCCTGAAGGTCGGCGTCAGTCGCCGACCGCCAGTAACTCGATTTCGAACACCAGCGGCGTGTAGGGCGCGATCAGGTCACCTGCGCCCTCGGCACCGTAGGCCTGTGCAGAGGGAATCACCAGGCGCCAGGTCGAACCCGCTTTCATGTGTGGCAACGCCACCTGCCAGCCTTCGATCACCGAGTCCAGGCTGAACCACTGCGGTTGCGGGTTCTGGTCGAACACCGTGCCATCCGGCAGCCTGCCGACATAGCGCACCTGCACTTTGCCGCCGGCTTTGGGTTGCGCGCCATTACCCCCTTTCAGCTCACTGTACAGCACGCCTTGCGGCAGCTCGTGCACTCCGGCACGGGCACGCTCGTTGGCCATGAAGCGGGTTTCCACGGCCTGCAGCTTGGCGACTTCGGCTTGCTCGGCGGCGCTGTTGGCCTGTTCTTCGTGTTGTTGGAGAATGGCTTCCATTCGGGCTTTGTCGAGCTTCAATGGCTGGCCCTGATAGGACTGGCGCAGGCCTTCGACCAGCGCATCCAGTTGCAGGCCAGGCACTTCCTGGCGCAGACGCTCACCCAGGCTGGCGCCTAGGCTATAGGCTAGGTCGTGATCATTGGCAGGAGCGGTATCGGCCAAGGCAAATGGCGCCATCAGGTACAAGCCGAGAACAAGTTTACGAGACATGGTGAGGTACTGTTCCAGATGTGTGTGGAGGCTCGGTGTTTGCCGTGGTTGATTCGTTGTTGTCGAGATCCAGCGCCGCCCGCGCGGCGCATCGCGGATAAATCTGCTCCTGCATTTATTGCAACGTGCCGAACCTGTAACGCCATGGTCGCCTGCCTTGGTGTATGACTTGATCCCTACAAACAAGGCTGACAACCATGGCCTCACTGGCAGGGTCACGTTGCAATAAATGTAGGAGCAGATTTATCTGCGATGCGCCGCGCGGGCTGCGCTCGATCTACGCCTCGACAAACGACTCAAGCCATGCACTGCATAAAACACGGTCTACCAGGTAAAAACCTGCAACGTTTTGTTAAGCAACTACACTTGCTCGGAGCTGCAAGATAACAACTTTGCCCAGGCATGCAACGCGGCGCCACCAATACTGTCAACATGCCCTAGCGGCGGTAGCAGCAGAAGCATAGTATGAGCCGCAATCTCGTCAGCCAGGAGGTAAACCATGTCGGCTAAAAAGAAGCCAGTAAATACGCCGTTACACCTGCTCCAGCAACTTTCGGGCAGCCTGCTCGAACACTTGGAAGAAGCCTGCTCGCAAGCGCTGGCTGATGCGGAGAAATTGCTGGCCAAGTTGGAAAAGCAGCGCGGCAAAGCGCAGGAAAAACTGCACAATGGTCGCCTGAAGTTGCAGGACGCGGCCAAGGCAGGTAAAGCCAAGGCCCAGAACAAGGCGCAAAAGGTTATTGGTGAACTTGAAGAATTGCTCGACTCGCTCAAGGAGCGCCAGACCCAGACGCGTACTTACATTCAGCAACTCAAGCGTGATGCCCAGGAAAGCCTGAAACTGGCTCAAGGGGTCGGCAAGGTGCGTGAGGCCGCCGGCAAGGCACTCGACCAGCGTGCAGTGGCTGCCAAGACCGTGAAACCGGCTGCTGCCAAGGCACCAGCCCGCAGCGCCGCCAAGCCTGCCGCCGCCAAGGCCCCGGCCAAGCCGGCCGCGACCAAAGCGCCGGCCCGAGCTGCCGCCGCCAAGCCAGCTGCGAAACCCGCTGCTGCCAAGCCCGCAGCGGCAAAAGCCCCAGCCCGCGCCGCCGCTGCCAAACCTGCCGCCAAGCCAGCCGCGAAACCCGCTGCTGCCAAGGCTCCCGCCAAACCAGCAGCTGCCAAGCCTGCAGCAACCAAAGCCCCGGCCAGAAGCGCTGCCGCCAAGCCAGCGGCCAAAACTGTCGCCGCTAAGCCCGCAGCTGCCAAGCCTGCCGCCAAACCGGCCGCAGCCAAGGCTCCAGCCAAGCCAGCGGCAGCCAAGCCAGCGGCAGCCAAACCAGCCGCCAAGCCTGCTGCTGCCAAAGCGCCGGCCAAACCTGCCGCAGCCAAGCCAGCAGCAAGACCTGCAGCGAAGGCCCCAGCAAAACCGGTCGCAGCCAAACCTGCCGAAGCGAAACCGGCTACTTCAGCCGCCAGTGCGCCAGCGACCAATTCGGCTGCTCCCGCCACGTCCTCGGCACCCGCCAGCACCCCAGCTCAGACGCCGTCTTCGGCCTCCTGAAGCGCTGCGGCCGCGACGCGCAAGATCACCAGCGCGTCGTGGCCGCGGGCCGGCTCCGGCGTCAGCCGGTCCAGCCAATCGTCCGTGGGCTCACTCGAGCCTGTGGGCCATTGTTGCGCACAGGTTTGCAGCCGTTGCAGCAACGCCTTCTCCGCTTGCAACTCCAGCCCCTTCACTTGCTCTCGCAACGCCGCCAGGTGTGAATCTTGCTGCGCGGGCGTGCGCCATTGACGGCGTAGGCTGCGTAATGGCGCAACCACATCGTGCTGCCACGGCCCGGCAATCGCTCGCAGAGCCTGGGCGCGTTCTTCACTGAAGGTCACCGCATGCGCCTGCAGCCAGGTGGCGCACAGCAGCAAGCAGACGTCGCCCCCCAGCGCCTGAACATCCAGGCAGGCTGTTTCGACTCCCGGGCGGGCATACAGCGCCAAGGCGTGATTCCACAGGTCGGTGTACATGATTCCACTCACGCTGCGGGCCGAGGAAGCTGGTAGACTCCGCGACCACTATGATCAGACTATCCAACCTCACTTTACAGCGTGGTCCGCAGCGCTTGCTAGAAGGCGCCGAGATGACCCTGCACGCCGGCCACAAGGCCGGCCTGATTGGTGCCAACGGCGCCGGAAAATCCAGCCTGTTCGCCTTGCTGCGCGGTGAGCTGTCACCCGATGCCGGCGATTGCCAGCTGCCCGGCGACTGGCGCATTGCCCATATGCGTCAGGAAGTCGATACCCTCGACCGCCTGGCCGTGGACTATGTACTCGACGGCGACGCCCGCCTGCGCAAGGTCCAGGCCGAACTGGCCGTGGCCGAGCAGGCCCACGACGGCACTGCCCTTGCGCGCCTGCACAGTGAGCTGGAAGTCGCCGACGGCTATACCGCCGATGCCCGCGCGCGCAAGCTGCTGGCTGGCCTGGGTTTCACCAATGAGCAGATGGACCGCCGCGTAGGTGACTTCTCCGGTGGCTGGCGGATGCGCCTGAACCTGGCCCAGGCCCTGATGTGCCCGTCCGACCTGCTCTTGCTCGACGAGCCGACCAACCACCTCGACCTCGATGCGATCCTGTGGCTGGAAGACTGGCTCAAGGGCTACCCGGGCACGCTGTTGCTGATTTCCCACGACCGCGATTTCCTCGATGCCGTGGTCGACCATGTGCTGCACGTCGAGCAGCGCAAGCTCAACCTGTACAAGGGGGGCTACACCGCCTTCGAGCGCACCCGTGCCGAGCGCCTGGCGCAACAGCAGCAAGCCTACGAGAAGCAGCAGGCGCAGCGCGCGCACATGGAAAAGTACATCGCCCGCTTCAAGGCCCAGGCCACCAAGGCACGCCAGGCGCAGAGCCGGATCAAGGCTTTGGAACGCATGGAGGAGTTGTCGGCGGCGCACGTCGATTCGCCGTTCGACTTCGTCTTCCGTGAGTCGCAGAAAATCTCCAGCCCGCTGCTGAGCCTGTCCGAAGGCCGCCTGGGGTATGGCGACAAGGCGATCCTCGACAAGGTCAAGTTGCAGCTGGTCCCGGGTGCGCGCATCGGCCTGCTCGGCCCCAACGGCGCCGGCAAGTCGACCCTGATCAAGAACCTCGCCGGTGAGCTCGAGCCGCTGTCGGGCCGCCTGGTGCGTGGCGAGAACCTCGCCGTCGGCTACTTTGCCCAGCATCAGCTCGACTCGCTGGACGACAAGGCCAGCCCGCTCCTGCACCTGCAGCGCATCGCACCGGCCGAGCGCGAACAGACCTTGCGCGACTTCCTTGGCGGTTTCGACTTCCATGGCGACCGCGTCGATGAGCCGGTGGTGAACTTCTCCGGTGGCGAAAAGGCCCGCCTGGCTCTGGCGCTGATCGCCTGGGAGCGGCCGAACCTGCTGCTGCTCGACGAACCGACCAACCACCTCGACCTGGAAATGCGCCTGGCGCTGACCATGGCCCTGCAGGAGTTTGCCGGTGCCGTGGTGGTGGTTTCCCACGACCGTCACCTGCTCAAGAGCACCACCGACGACTTCCTGCTGGTGGCCGATGGCAAGGTCGAGACCTTCGATGGCGACCTCGACGACTACAGCCGCTGGCTGGTCGAGTATCGCCAGCGCAGTGCCCCGGCCAGCAACGCCCCGGCCAATCCGGACAAGACCGACAAGAAGGCCCAGCGTCAGGCTGCCGCCGCCCTGCGACAGCAGTTGGCACCGCACAAGAAAGCGGCCGACAAGCTGGAGAGCGAGCTCAACCAGGTGCATGCGCAGTTGGCCGAGATCGAGACTGCGCTGGGCGATGGTGGTGTTTACGAAGCGGCGCGCAAGGATGAATTGCGCGATCTGTTGGCTCGGCAGACCAAGCTCAAGCAGCGCGAAGGCGAGCTTGAGGAAGCCTGGATGGAAGCTCTGGAAACCCTGGAGAGCATGCAGGCCGAACTTGAGGCTTTGTCCTGATCGTTTGATGTTGCCTGTACCGGCCTCATCGCGGGCTTGCCCGCTCCCACAGGGATGCCACACGGCGTAAGGGCGGTGATGTTCCTGTGGGCGCGGCGGTGCGGAGGTCCGACTTGCCCGCGAAGAGGCCACTACAGGCAGTAGAAATCCCACAGAATTTGCTGGTTATTTTTTCGCCAACCCCTTAGCTTAACGTTTTGCAACAATTGTTGAGCGAGGTGTGTGATGTCGATGGAAGTGTGGTTGGGCTTCTTTGCCGCGTGCTGGGTAATCAGCCTGTCGCCGGGTGCCGGGGCAATTGCCTCGATGTCCAGCGGGCTACAGTACGGTTTCTGGCGGGGTTACTGGAATGCCCTGGGCCTGCAACTGGGCCTGATCGTGCAGATCGCCATCATTGCTGCAGGTGTCGGCGCCATCCTGGCCGCTTCTGCCACCGCCTTCCAGGTCATCAAGTGGTTCGGTGTCGCCTATCTGGTCTACCTGGCCTACAAACAATGGCGCGCCTTGCCGATGGACATGGCCGACGAGTCCGGCGTACGCCCGATCGGCAAGCCGCTGAGCCTGGTGTTCCGCGGCTTCCTGGTCAACGTCAGCAACCCCAAGGCGCTGGTGTTCATGCTCGCCGTGCTGCCGCAGTTCCTCAACCCACACGCGCCGCTGCTGGCGCAGTACATCGCGATCACCGTGACCATGATCAGCGTCGACATGCTGGTGATGGCGGGTTACACCGGGTTGGCTTCGCGTGTGTTGCGCCTGCTGCGCACGCCCAAGCAGCAGAAGCGCCTGAACCGTACCTTTGCCGGGTTGTTCATCGGCGCGGCGACCTTCCTCGCCACCTTGCGCCGCGCACCCATCTGATCGAGCCCCGGGGCTGCCATGCAGCCCCGGTCATTTCTGCTTGTCCACCAGCCCCTTGAGCAAGTCGATCGGCAACGGAAAGACGATGGTCGAGCTCCTGTCCCCGGCAATCGCCCCCAACGTCTGCATGTAACGCAGCTGCATGGCCCCTGGCTCCTTGCTGAGCATCTGCGCGGCCTGCATCAACTTTTCCGACGCCTGCAATTCACCCTCGGCATGGATCACCTTGGCCCGCCGCTCGCGTTCGGCTTCTGCCTGGCGGGCGATGGCGCGGACCATCGATTCGTTGAGGTCGACATGCTTGATCTCGACGTTGGCGACCTTGATGCCCCAGGCGTCGGTCTGGGCGTCCAGTACCTGGCGGATATCCGAATTCAGCTGCTCGCGCTCGGCCAGCAGCTCGTCCAGTTCGTGCTTGCCCAATACCGCACGCAAGGTGGTCTGGGCCAGCTGGCTGGTGGCGACGAGAAAGTCCTCGACCTGGATGATCGCTTTTTGCGGATCGAGTACGCGGAAATACAACACCGCATTGACCTTCACCGACACGTTGTCGCGCGTGATCACATCCTGTGGCGGCACATCCAGCACCACGGTGCGCAGGTCGACCCGCACCATCTGCTGGATCACCGGAATCAGCAGGATCAGCCCCGGGCCTTTGACCTGCCAGAAGCGCCCCAGCTGAAACACCACGCCTCGCTCGTACTCGCGCAGGATGCGCAATGCCGACAGCAACAGCATCGCCAGCACGATCAGCACCGCACCGAAACCCACTTGCATGAACATCATCTGTCTCCTTGCGCCGCGGGGGCGGCGGCGCTTACTTCCAGCATCACACCTTGGCGTGCCGTGACCCGGACTTTCTGCCCGGCCTGCAGTGGCGTCGTGCACTGGACTTGCCATTCTTCGCCCTGAGCCTGTACCGAACCACAGAACGGGTTGTCCGCCAGCACCTGGGTGACCGTCACCAGGCTGCCGACTAGGCCGGCGTCACCGCTGACCGGCGCCCGCCGTCGCGCCTTGATGGCCATGCCCAGCACGCCGCCGATCAGTAGTGCCGAGAGCACTGCGAGCGTGCCGATCAGCACCAGGGGGATACCGAAGCCCGGTGCGTCGGTGTCGATCAGGATCACCGCGCCAACCACGAAGGCCACGATGCCGCCGAAACCGACCACGCCGAAGCTGGGCAGGAACGCCTCGGCGATCATGAAGGCGATGCCAAGCAGGATCAGCGCCACGCCGGCAACGCTCACCGGTAGCAGCTGCAGCGCGTAAAGCCCCAGCAATAGGCAGATGCCACCCACCACGCCGCCCAGCGCCGAGCCGGGGTTCATGAACTCGAACAGCAGGCCGTACACCCCCATCATGATCAGGATCAGCGCCACGCTGGGGTTGGTGATGACGGCCAGTAAGCGCGTGCGCCAGTCCGGCAGGTGCTCGATCAGGGCAGCATCGCGTGTTTGCAGCAGCAGCGGTTGACCGGCGGCGATCAAGGTCTTGCCATCGAGCTGGCGCATCAGGTCGGGCAGGTCGTTGGCGACCTGGTCGATCACTTTCAGGCGCAGCGCTTCACTGGCTGGCAAGCTGACCGCCTCACGCACCGCTCGTTCTGCCCAGTCGGCATTGCGCCCGCGCAGTTGGGCCAGGCCTCGGATATAAGCGGTGGCGTCGTTGACCTGTTTGCGGGCCAGGGTCTGTTCTTCGTCACTCGGCTTGGCCTTGTCGTCCTTTGATGTACCGGGCAGGCCACTGATCTGGACGGGCGTGGCGGCGCCGAGGTTGGTCCCCGGGGCCATCGCGGCAACGTGGCTGGCATACAGGATGTAGGTGCCGGCGCTGGCCGCACGGGCACCGCTTGGGGCGACGAAACTGACGACCGGCACCGGGCTGGCGAGGATCGCCTTGATCATCTGGCGCATGGCACTGTCCAACCCGCCGGGGGTGTCCAGGCGCAGTACCACCAACTGGGCTCCCTGGGCCTTGGCCTGTTCGAGGTTGCGCAGCAGGTAGTCGGCGCTGGCCGGGCCGATGGCGTCATCCATGCCCAGCACCCAGATGCTGCCGGGCGCTGCCTGGCCGGCCTGGGCAAGGCCAAGCAGCAGCAACAACAGCAAGCCGCGGCAACATCGAGTGATCACCTGTCGTCACCTCGTTGGCCTCTCTACTTGAAGTTTAGCCATGCCTGCCAACCCAAGGCCTAAAATTGGAGGTTGGGGGGCGAAACCGGAGGTGCATCATGCGTATGGCCAAGACTTTGCAGCAGCGCCTGGACCAGGCCAACTGCGATTACGACATCATTCCCCACCCACACTCGGCCACCAGCCTGGAGTCGGCGCGCACGGCCGGGGTACCCGCAGAGCGGGTCGCCAAGTCGGTCATGCTGGACGACCGCCATGGCAACTACATCATGGCCGTCTTGCCGGCCAACCGGCACATGGACATGAGCAAGGTGCGCATGTCCGGCGCCTGGCAACTGACCCGCGAAAGCGCCTTGCCGATGCTGTTCGGCGATTGTGAGCGGGGCGCCATCCCGGCTATGGGTGACGCCTATCAGATCAAGATGCTGCTCGATTCGAGCCTTACCCGCCAGGGCGATGTCTACCTGGAGGCGGGTGACCACGATCACCTGATCCACATGAGCATGGAGCAGTACCTCAAACTGGTACCGCAAGCTGAAGTACGCGAGCTGTGCTGATGTTTTCAAGCCAATGCCGGGCCGGCGTCGTGGACGGCCAGCCCGGCACACAGGAGGAACCATGGACGCACCGATCCATCCATTCGCCGAGCTGTTCAAGCAACTGGGCCTGCCCGACGATGCGCAGAGCATCGACCAGTTCATCACCAGCCATTCGCCGTTGAAGAACGAGATAAAGCTGGTGGATGCACCGTTCTGGACCGATTCCCAGCGCGCCTTCCTGCAGGAAAGCATCATTGAAGATGCCGATTGGGCGGAGCCTTTCGATCAGCTCAACGAAGCGTTGCGCCGCCCCAGAAAATAAAGTGCCGAGCGGCACCTGACGAGTGATCGGCCGTTGCTATGCTCAGGAAAAACAAGAGGGGTTAGCGTGATGAAAGATCCCTACGCATCAGGCTTCTGGTGCTCCGTGACGATCCTGGGCACCCTGACGGCCAGCTACTTCTACGGCATCCGCCAAACCCAGCAGATGAACCAGGCGATCCAGTTCCTCTACGCTGCTGCCGCGGTTACAGCCGCAGTTGCGTTGGTGGCACTGACCTGGATTGCCTGGCAGCAATTGCACCTGAACAAGCGTGAAGTGGTGCAGGGGCGAACGTTGCTGACCATCTGGAACACCAAGGTTGCGTTACGTCGCGTCGAAACGGTGTTCGATCGCTACTTCTGGGGTAGCTACTGGCATTCCGGGCGCACCTTCGAAGAGGTGATGGGCGAGCTCAAAGGCACCCCGCTGGAACAGAGCCTTGATGCGCTGAAACGCCAGTGCCGGGCACTCGACCGTGAAATCCACGACCATCATCATCACTGGCTGGCCAATGCCCGTGACCTCTCCAGCGTGGCCACGGCCATGGCCCGCGAGCGTTATCAGCTGGACTTGTGCGAGCCGTCGAGCAACGGCCACGGCAACACCGCCGTGCTCAACCGTGACCTGGAGGTACTGGTGTACACCTGGTCGGCGCGCCTGCGCAGCTTCGACCATCAGCTGGACGAGCTGGAGCGCGCCTACCACTGAGGCGCCCTCATTCGCCGCGGATGTACTGCTCCAGCTGCTTGATGAGGTTGGCCTGCTCGGCGATGGTTTCCTTGACCAGGTCACCGATCGACAACAGGCCGAGCAGTTGGCCGTCCTCGACCACAGGAAGGTGGCGCAGATGACGGTCGGTCATCTGTTGCATGCAGTAATCCAGGCTTTTCTTGGGCCCCACCGTGATCACCGGCGCGCTCATGATCTCGCGCACCGGCGTGGCGGCCGAGGAGCGGCCTTTGAGCACCAGCTTGCGTGCATAGTCCCGTTCACTGACGATCCCCACTACCTGGTTGTTTTCTACCACAGGCAGTGCACCGACGTTTTTCTCCGCCAGCAGTTTCAGGGCGTCGAGTACCGAGTCATCCGGGCCGATGGTGTACACGGTCTGGTGCTGGGACTTGGTCTTGAGGATTTGTTCGACGGTCTTCATACGGGCCTCTGCGGGTGGAAAAGACGAACGCTTGGAGTAAATAAAGCATCCGGCACGCCGGCCTGCACGGCAATGCAGGAAACGGCATCGAGTCGATTGAAAAACGTCATGGCTGCCCCAGCTCCACGCTTCAATCCGCTATACCTGGCGTTGAAACCAGGCGCCCCTGCTGTTCAAGGCCTTGCATGAACCCGACGACATGCTTGGCCAGCATGACGGGCTGTTCCTCCACTGCGAAATGGCCCGCGTCTATCAGGTGAATCTGGGCGGTGGGCAAGTCTTGGTGATAGGCCAGTGCGCCTTCGCTGATGAACGCCGGGTCGTTCTGCCCCCAGACCACCAGTGTCGGCGGTTGCCGTTTGCGCAGAAACGCTTGCCACTGCGGATAGGCTTCGATGCTCTTCCAATAGTCCTGAAAGAGTTGAACTTGAACTTGCTGTCGCGAAGCGTCGGCCAATGCCAGCAGGTCGTGGGTCCAGGCATCCGGGCTCATGCGTTCCGGGTGCGCGGCCACATCCCGCAGATATTGCTGGTTCCTGACGCCTTCAGCCGTTGTCAGGCCATGCAGGCGCAAGAGGTTGGCGCTCGAACGGTCTCGGTGGGCTTGTTCGAAAAATGCCAGGCGTGACGGTGTCAGGCCTTGCAAGTAGGCGTTGGCATTCTGCACCACTAGTGCTTGCAGGCGCTCTGGTTGCAGCTGCATCAGGCGAAAGCCAACCGGCGCGCCGAAGTCCTGGATATAAAGGCTGTATCGCTGTAGACCGAGCTGCTCGGTGAATGCGGCGATGTGTTCAGCCAGGCGGTCGAAGGTGACGGGCGTTTGCCCGGAAGCGGGCAGGGCGCTGTAGCCGGAGCCCAGATAGTCGGGCGCTATGATGTGATAGTGGCCGGAGAGCAGGGGTATCAGCTCGCGGTAGGTATGCGATGAGGAAGGAAACCCATGCAGCAACAGCAGCGTGGGTCTGTTTGTGTCGCCAGCTTCGCGATAGAAGGTACGTTGCCCCTCTACTTCGATGTAGCGGTAATAGGTTTTATGTGGCCAAGCAGCAATCGGTTCGCTGGCGTTGGCCATGGCCATGAAGGCCAGGGAAAGCAGCAAGCAGATAATCGGGCGGTGCATGTTAGGGCCTCGGTAACGTAGGGCTGGAAAACACATCTTCCAGCCCCGTTCTTGGCCATACAGGCTGCCAACATCTATCCCGGCGGTGGGATTCTTCCGGAAATGATGTTGGCCTTGATGCTCAGAGCTTCGGCATCTGCCCGATGCGCGCCACCATCTCGCTCACGATCTGCAGGTCGAGCATGAACTGTTCCACGGTCTTGAACTCGTTGTCGTTGTGCCCGGTGTACTTCACATCCGGCATGGCCAGGCCGAACTGCACGCCGTTGGGCAGGTCATGCACCGAGGTGGCGCCGGCCGAGGTGCCGAAATCGTGCTTCATGCCCAGGTTCTCGCTGGCCACATCGAGCAGGGCCTTGACCCATTCGCCTTCAGGGTTGCGGAACATCGGCTCGTCGAGGCTGTAGTCGAAGGCCACCGAGGTGTGGCTCTGGCGTGTCCATTGGCCCAGCTTGTCGGCCAACTGGTCCTTGAGGGTGGCCAGCGGCTTGCCTTTGGGAATGCGCAGGTTCACGGCCAGCTTCAGGCCCTTTTTATCCACGCCGACGAAAGTCAGCGAGGTGGTCAGCGGGCCCATGAACGTGTCTTCGAAGCCGATGCCGAGTTTCTTGCCCAGGTAGTCCAGGCCCCAGTTGTCGGCGGCGTAGCGGGCGGCATCGGTGAAGTGGTTGTGCTTGAGCGGCACCTGCTGGCCCAGGCCATTGAGGAAGTCGAGCATGCGCGCCACCGGGTTCACGCCGGACTCTGGCTCCGAGGAGTGGGCAGAGACACCGGTCACGGTGAGCAGCACGTTCTTGCCATCGGCCTTGGCGTCGATGCTGAAGTCGCCGCCATTGCGCTTCACATAGTCGGCACCCGCATTGTTCAGGCGTTTTGCCAGTTCTTCCGGGTTGTCGCCAACCAAGGTCGCCACCGAGGTGGTGGGAATCTGGTTGGTCGCCAAGCCGCCGGTCAGGTTGACGATTTCCGCACCCTGGCCCGTGGCCGGGCGCTTGCTGAAGCTGGCCATGACCGTGCCGTAGCCCTTCTCGGCGATCACCACCGGGTAGCCGCCATCCAGCGCCAGGTTGTAGTCGGGGGTGGGGTTGCGCTCGAAGTAGTAGGGGATGGCGTCGCCGCTGGTTTCTTCGGTGGTATCGATCAGCAGCTTGAACTGCCGGGCCAGCGGCAGGTTCTCGTCCTTGGCGACTTTCAGCGCATACAGCGCGACGATGATGCCGTTTTTGTCATCCTCGGTGCCGCGGCCGTACATGCGGTCGCCGACCAGCGTCACGTTGAATGGATCGAGGCGGGTGCCGTCGGCCAGCTTCCAGTTGTCCGGGTTGACCGGCACCACGTCGGCATGGGCGTGGATACCGACCACTTCCTTGCCTTCGCCGAGCGAGATCTCGTAGACGCGGTTGTCGACGTTGCGGAAGGCCAGGCCGAAGCTCTGCGCCAGGGCCTTGATCTTGTCGGCGATCTTCAGGAACGCGGGGTTTTCGTGCTGGGGTACGCCGTCGACGCTGAAGGTGGGAATGGCCACCAGTTCACGCAGGTTTTCCGTGGCCGCCTTGGCGTATTTGATGCGGGTGTAGAGCCCGAGCAGGCGGTTGATTTCGTTCTGTTGCTCGGCTGCCAGCGGCGTGCCGGCCAGGTAGGCGTCGAGGGTGGCAGCGAGGTTGTCGGCCTTGGCCAGTTCGCTGCCCTTGAGTTTGCCGAGGAATTGCTTGAAGTCTGCCGGGTTGCTGCCGTCGAAGGCTTTGACGATGGCGGCGGACTGTTGCTGGGTGAGGTTGGCTTGGGCCGGTTGGGCGAACAGGCCGATGCTGGCCAGCAGCAGGGCGGTGGAGGTGAGCTTTTTCAGGTGCATGGGCACGCATTCCTTCGCGAATCATTGTTATGGGTTACCCGTCGGGAACGGGAAGGGGCCCACGCTAACACCAATGACCCATGGCACGGGAGTGCCAGAAACGCGACATGTCGCACAAATGAAAAAGCCCCGGGAATGATCCCAGGGCTTTCGAAGATGGCGCACTCGGCGGGATTCGAACCCACGACCCCTGCCTTCGGAGGGCAGTACTCTATCCAGCTGAGCTACGAGTGCAACGCGAACGCATGATACCCATCTGATTCGGCGGCGTCCATCGCCTTGATCTATGGCAGTTTTTCCTGATTGGCCCCTCGCGGCTAAAGCCGCTCCCACAGGTTGTGCGCTGTTTGTAGGCGCGGCTTTAGCCGCGAAGGGCCGGTATCGGCCACCTAAATCCATCTATCCATATGCGATATCAGTATTTCCCTCTAGGTTCTTATGCCCCCTATGATCTGGTCACAACTTGTTATAACAAGTCATCGATCAGCGAAGAGACCCATGGCCGAACTGCTTCCCCTGTCCCCGGTACCGCTTTACACCCAGCTCAAGGAACTGCTGCGCGAGCGCATCCTCGACGGTACTTATCCACCCCATAGCCGCATGCCCTCGGAAAGCGAGCTGGGCAAGGCCTTCGATGTCAGCCGCATTACCGTGCGCCAGGCGCTGGGCGACCTGCAAAAGGAAGGGCTGATCTTCAAGATCCACGGCAAAGGCACCTTCGTCGCCAAGCCCAAGGCGTTCCAGAACGTCAGCACCCTGCAAGGCCTGGGCGAGTCGATGACGCAGATGGGTTACGAAGTGATCAACCGCCTGCGCAGCTTCCGCCACGTGCCAGCCAATGCCCTGGTGGCGGCGCGGCTGCAGGTCGCGGAGGGTAGCCTGGTCACCGAGATCCGTCGTGTGCGGTTGATCAACCGCGAGCCGGTGTCGCTCGAGCTGACCTGGCTGCCCAAGGCCGTCGGCGAGAAGCTGGAAAAGGCCGACCTGGTCACCCGCGACATCTTCCTGCTGCTGGAAAACGACTGTGGCATCGCCCTGGGTCACGCCGACCTGGCCATCGACGCAGTGCTGGCCGACAGTGACCTGACCCAGGCGCTGGATGTGGAGGAGGGTGCGCCAATCATGCGCATCGAGCGCCTGACCCACACCGCCGACGGTGCGCCGCTGGACTTCGAACACCTCTATTACCGCGGCGATGCCTTCCAGTACCGCCTGCGCATCGACCGCCAGAAGGGGAGCAAGGCATGAGTATCGAGACCCAGGATTACGACATCATCGTCATCGGCGGCGGCACCGCCGGGCCGATGGCGGCGATCAAGGCCAAGGAGCACGACAAGCGACTGCGCGTGCTGCTGCTGGACAAGGCCAACGTCAAACGCAGCGGTGCCATCAGCATGGGCATGGACGGCCTGAACAACGCCATCATCCCCGGCCATGCCACGCCCGAGCAGTACACCAAGGAAATCACCGTGGCCAACGACGGCATCGTCAACCAGGCCGCCGTGCATGCCTATGCCACCCACAGTTTCGAAACCATCGAGCAGCTCGACCGCTGGGGCGTCAAGTTCGAGAAAGACGAGACCGGCGACTACGCGGTGAAGAAGGTCCACCACATGGGCGCCTACGTGCTGCCCATGCCCGAGGGCCACGACATCAAGAAGGTGCTCTATCGCCAGCTCAAGCGCGCCCGGGTCGAAATCAGCAACCGCATGGTTTGCACTCGCGTGCTGCTCGATGCCCAAGGCGCCGCTGCCGGTGTGCTGGGCTTCGACTGCCGCACTGGCGAGTTTCGCGTGGTCCGGGCCAAGGCGGTGATCCTCGCCTGCGGTGCCGCCGGGCGCCTGGGCCTGCCGTCGTCGGGCTACCTGATGGGCACGTACGAGAACCCGACCAATGCCGGCGATGGCTATGCCATGGCCTACCACGCCGGCGCCGAGCTGGCCAACCTCGAGTGCTTCCAGATCAACCCGCTGATCAAGGACTACAACGGCCCGGCCTGCGCCTACGTTACCGGCCCGCTGGGTGGCTACACCGCCAACAGCAAGGGCGAGCGGTTCATCGAGTGCGATTACTGGAGCGGGCAGATGATGTGGGAGTTCCACCAGGAGCTCGAAGGCGGCAACGGCCCGGTGTTCCTCAAGCTCGACCACCTGGCCGAGGAAACCATCCAGAACATCGAAGAGATCCTGCACAGCAACGAGCGCCCCAGCCGTGGCCAGTTCCATGCCGGGCGTGGCACCGACTACCGCCAGCACATGGTCGAGATGCATATCTCCGAGATCGGCTTCTGCTCGGGGCATTCGGCCTCGGGGGTGTGGGTCAACGAGAAGGCCGAGACCAGCGTCAAGGGCCTGTATGCCGCCGGTGACATGGCTGCCGTACCACACAACTACATGCTCGGCGCCTTCACCTACGGCTGGTTTGCCGGTGTGAATGCCGCGCAGTACGTGGCCGGGCGGGAGCTGGCCGAAGTTGATGCCGGGCAGGTCGAGCGCGAACGCGCGCGGGTGTTCGCCCCACTTCAGCGCGAGCATGGCCTGCCGCCAGCGCAGGTCGAATACAAGCTGCGCCGCATGGTGAACGATTACCTGCAGCCGCCGAAGGTGACCAAGAAGATGGAAATCGGCCTGGCTCGCTTTGCCGAGATCGAGCGTGATCTTGAGCAGATGAAAGCCAGCAACCCGCATGAGTTGATGCGCGCCATGGAAGTGTCGGTGATCCGCGACTGTGCCGAAATGGCGGCGCGGGCCTCGTTGTTCCGTGAAGAGAGCCGCTGGGGCCTGTACCACCACAGGGTCGACTTTCCCGAGCGCAACGATGGCGAATGGTTTTGCCACTGCCACCTGAAAAAAGGCGAAAACGGTGAAATGACCAGTTTCAAGAAAGCCGTCGAGCCGTACCTGATCGCGTTGGATGCCGAAGAGCAGACTGCCTATGACCGGTTGAGAGTCAAAGCCAATGCCGCCTGAGCGACACCTCACCTTGTGGGAGCGGATTCACCCGCGAACACCGGCGAAGCCGGTGCCATCCACCGTGTTGGATTCTTCGCGGGTAAACCCGCTCCCACGGGGAAATGTGCAAGCCTCTAGATGAAAGGGTGCCCATGAAGGCCCCAAGGACCCCGTGAAATGGCCTACCAGCCCCAGGAAATCTTCTTTCGCAGCAGCGCTCCGGTAACCATCGATGAAGACAAGTGCATTGCCGAAAAAGGCTGCACCGTCTGTGTCGAGGTCTGCCCCATGGACCTGTTGGCGATCAACCCGGCCACGCAAAAGGCTTACATGGCCTTCGACGAGTGCTGGTACTGCATGCCCTGCGAAAAAGACTGCCCCACCGGTGCGGTCAAGGTCGACATCCCTTACCTGCTGCGCTGACTCATCCCCGCCATCCGGCGAACCACCGGACGCGCCCTCCTGCAATGCCCCTCGTTTCCCACCCCCCAAGCCGGGCGGCGGAGACGATTCCAGAACGCAAAACGATTCGAGGGGAAACACCCATGCGCCTTGTAGCAACCGTGGCCGGCCTCGCGCTGGCGCTTACCGGCCTGAATGCCAGCGCCGAAACCATCCGCATCGCCATCGGCACCCAGGACACCACCATCAACTGCGCCACCGGCGGCTTGCTGGTCCGTGAGCTGGGCCTGCTCGACAAGTACTTGCCGCACGACGGCAAGTACAAGGATGCCCAGTACCAGGTGGAGTGGAAGAACTTTACCAGCGGTGCGCCGCTGACCAACGAGATGGTCGCCGGTAAGCTCGACTTCGGTGCCATGGCCGATTTCCCTGGCTCGTTCAACGGCGTCGCGCACCTGGATGCCGGCAAGCGCAGCTTGTTCATCAGTGTGCTCTCGGGCAGTGTGCATGGCAGCGGCAACGGCATCGTCGTACCGGCGGCATCCAAGGTGCAGTCGCTGGCTGAGCTCAAGGGCAAGACCATTTCCGTGCCGTTCGCCTCCACCGCCCACGGTATGCTGCTGCGCGCCGTCGCGGCCCAGGGCTGGGACCCGCAAAAGGACCTGCGGATCATCGCCCAGGCCCCGGAAATCGCTGGCTCCGCCTTGCGCAGCAACCGCATCGAGGCCCATGCCGACTTCGTGCCGTTCGCCGAGTTGTTCCCCAACCGCGGTTTTGCCCGCAAGATCTACGACGGTGCCCAGGCCAATGCGCCGACCTTCCATGGCGCCCTGGTCGATGCCGCTTATGCGAACAAGTACCCGGAGGTGGTCACCGCCTACCTGCGCGCCAGCCTCGAAGCTGACCGCCTGATCGCTGCCGAGCCGGAGAAGTACAGCGAGCTGATCGAGAAGGTCACCGGCATCGAGGCCGAGGTCAATTACCTGTTCCACGGCCCGCTCGGCCTGCAGACTCGCGACCTGACCTGGAAGCCCGAATACCGCCAGGCGGTGGCCACGTCCATTGATACGCTGAAGTTGCTGAAGAAGACCGACCGCGGCCTCGACACCGACCAGTTCATCGACGACCAGTACATCCGCGCCGCCTTCAAGCAGGCCGGCCTGGACTACGACAAGGCGCTGAAAAACTACGACCCATTGCCGCTCAAGGCCAACGACGCGCTCACTGGCAAGCCGATCACCGACTTCAGCCGCCTGGCGCAGATCTGGGTGCGCGGTGAAGCCAAGGTACGCCACTACGCCTCGCCGGAAGCCGCCCTTGGCGCTCTGGCCCAGCTGGAGCAGGAAGGCAAGGACATCCGCGCCATCTATGCCCAGGCTGCCGACAGTGGCATCAAGCTGCTGGCCAACCAAGCCTGGTTTGTGCGAAACGCCAAGGGTGAGCTGGCCGCTTTCCTGCTCAAGGACCAGGCCGAGCAGTACGCCAAGTCCCATGGTGGTGAAGCGCTGGACTTCGTCAGTGCCAACCAGAAGCTGGTTGCCCAGCGCTGACCGGGAGGTACCGACATGTCCCGCGACCTCAAGCGCTGGCCTGTGCGCCTGGTTTCGCTGCTGGCCTGCCTGCTGTTCTGGCAGGTGGCGGCCAGCGTCAAGCTGGACCTTGGCCTGCTGACCTTCACCTACGTTCCCACGCCGCAGGCGGTGCTGGAGGCGGCCTGGCAGTTGCTGACCAGCAATGCCCTGCTGGCGCACCTGGGCAGCAGCCTGTCGCGGGTGTTTGCCGGATATGCCGCTGCGGCACTGCTGGGTGTGGCCCTGGGCTTGCTGATCGGGCGCTCGAAATGGGCCGAGGACACCTTGCTGCCACCGCTCGAAGTACTGCGGCCGATACCTGCGGTGGCGTGGATCCCGCTGGCGATCCTGATGTTCCCGTCGTCGGAGCTGTCGATGGTGTTCATCACCTTCACCGGTGCGCTGTTCCCGATCCTGCTCAATACCGTGCATGGCGCGGAGGCCGTCGACCCACGCCTGGTCGCTTCGGCGCGCAGCCTCGGTGCCGGGCGCTGGGCGATCCTGCGCGAAGTGATATTGCCTGGCGCGCTGCCGAGCATTGTCACCGGCCTTGCCATCGGCATGGGCACTTCGTGGTTCTGCCTGGTCACCGCCGAAATGATCGCCGGGCAGTTCGGCATTGGTTACTACACCTGGGAGTCGTACACCTTGCAGAACTACCCGGACATCATCGTCGGCATGCTGCTGATCGGCGTGCTGGGCATGGGCAGCAGCGCGCTGGTCAAGCGCCTCGGCGCATTCGCCACACCCTGGTACCGCACGCGGAGGGCCAGCTGATGAGCAGTTATCAACAGGTACCCGGGCGCATCGATGGGCATGGCCTGTCGATTCGACTGGGGCAGGGCCGCGAAGCCTTCGAGGCGGTGCAGGGCCTGGACTTTGCCGTGGAGCCGGGCGAATTCGTCTGTATCCTCGGGCCGTCCGGCTGTGGCAAGTCGACCTTGCTCGGCGCCCTGGCCGGGCACCTGGTGCCGAGCAGCGGCCAGCTGAACGTGGATGGCCAGGCCATCGCCGGGCCTTCGCCGCAGCGCGGCATGGTGTTCCAGCACCACACCTTGCTGCCATGGCGCAGCGTGCTCGACAACGTCGCCTTCGGCCTGAAGATGCAAGGCCTGGGCAAGGCCGAACGCCGCCAGCAGGCACGCGAAATGCTGCACCTGGTGGGCCTGGCCGACTTCGCCGAGCGCTGGCCCAGCCAGCTTTCCGGTGGCATGCAGCAGCGCGCCGAAATTGCCCGGGTGCTGATCAACCGCCCGCGCCTGCTGTTGATGGACGAGCCTTTCGGTGCCCTGGATGCGCAAACCCGTTCGCGCATGCAAGAGCTGCTGCTGGATATCTGGGCGCGCATCCGCACCACCGTGGTGTTCGTCACCCACGACATCGACGAAGCCTTGTTCCTGGCTGACCGCATTCTGGTAATGAGCCCGCGTCCCGGTCGCTTTATCGAGGACCTGCGCCTGGATTTTGCGCGCCCACGCCGCGCCAGCCTGCTGACCAGCCCTGAATTCACTCACCTGAAACGCCATTGCCTGGCCTTGCTGCGCCATGAAGAGGGCCGCGAACTGCCGCGCCTGACGCCGCTCGGCCTGCCAGCCACCGACCATCCGCCGCTAAGGATCGCGCTATGACTGCACGAAACACCGACAACCGCGACATTCTCCAATTGCTGCCACGCCTGGAAGCCGACGATGCGGGCGTGCGACGCATTGCCTTGATCGAGCTGGCCGACCTTGAAGACCCCGATGCCTTGCCATGGCTGACCGATGCTGTGCTGGTCGACAGCGCCGACGAGGTGCGCGCCGAAGCCGCACGGTTGCTGGAGGCCTGGGAGGAACCTGAAGTGGTTCAGGCATTGTGCGCCGCGCTGGCCGATGCGGCCGAAGGGGTCCGCCTGGCGGCGGCGCAGAGCCTCAGCGAGCTCAAGAGCCCAGAGGCCGGGCTGCTGATTTTGCCGTGGGTCGGCCATGCCGAGGCCTTCGTCCGCGCCAGCGCTTTGCGTGCCCTGCGGGAGCTGCGCCTGGAGGACGCCGCGCAACCGGCACTGCAGGCGCTTCGGGATGTGGACGCCGCAGTGCGCCGGGAGGCCGTGGGCATTCTTGGCTGGCTCAAGCACGAGCCAGCGCTGCCGGCCTTGGCCTTGCTGGCCGAGCGTGAGCCGGACACTGATGTCCGCCGCGCCGCCATCGGCGCCCTCGGGCTGGCCCGTGATAGCCAAGTGTTGCCAGCGTTGGTCAGCGCCTTGAGCGACCCGGCCTGGCAGGTGCGCGAGGAAGCCGCCACGACCTTGGGCAAAGTAGGCCACGCACAGGCCGGCCCGGCCCTGGTGGCCGCGCTGGGCGATGGCTTCTGGCAGGTGCGCCTGCGTGCAGCGCGTTCATTGGGCCGGTTGCGCCATGCTGAGGCGCTGGAAGCATTGGCAGAGTTGCTCGGCCACGGTATCGCCAACCTGCGCAAGGAAGCCGCGTTGGCGCTGGGCGAACTCGGGCAGGCCCGGGCTTTGCCTGCGTTGCAGGCGGCGCAAGCGGATAGTGACCCAGAAGTGCGCAAGGCAGTGCGCATCGCCCTGACGCAGTTGCGTGGGGCTGCCTGATGGCGGCGCCAAGCGCGATTCGCAACCAGCGTGGGCCTGGCTTGCTGGCCCTGCAATGGGCCGATACCGAGGCGATCATCAGCCATGCCCGCCTGCGCGGCGCCTGCCCCTGCTCGCAATGCCGGTCGGCGCGCTTGCAGGGGCGGCTGTCCGTGGTCAGGGACGATGTGCGCGTCGAGCGGGTGGTGGCGCAGGGGTACGGCGTGCAGTTGGTGTTCAGCGATGGGCATGAGCGGGGTATCTATCCCTGGGCCTACCTGCGCACGCTTGGCGAGCCAGCACCGGCCTTGTAGGAGCGGCTTCAGCCGCGAAGCAGGCGGCGCGGTAGATGGGCACCGGCTTTGCCGGTGTTCGCGGCTCAAGCCGCTCCTACAGGGCGATCAACTCGGGCCTCAGGCCCTCTACCCGGCGCGCCGGTGGTGGCAAGTAACCGCCGTCACCGGTGATCTGATGCAGGACCTTTTCGCGCAGCCCATGCAACGCCACACCCGTGCGCAGGCGTGGATGCGGCAGGTCGACTTCCACCACCGACTTGATTCTTCCGGGGCGCGGCTCCAGCACCACTACGCGATCGGCAAGGTAGGTGGCTTCTTCGGCATCATGGGTCACCAGCAAGGTGGTGATGCCAGCGCGCTCGCGGATGGCCAGCAGTTCGTCCTGCAACTGCTGGCGGGTCAGTGCATCGAGTGCCCCGAACGGCTCGTCGAGCAACAGGATGCGCGGGCTTGCCACCAGGCCACGGGCAATCGCCACGCGCTGGGCCATGCCGCCAGAGAGCTGGTGCGGGTAGGCCGACTCGAAACCGACCAGGCCCACCAGTTGCACGAACTCGTGCACACGCCGGGCGCGTTCGCCCTGGGTCAACTGTTCATTGACCAGGCCCAGGCCGATGTTCTGCTCTACCGTCAGCCAAGGGAACAAGCGGTGTTCTTGAAACACGATGCCGCGCTCACCGCCAATGCCGCGGACCGCCTGGCCATCGACGCGGATACTGCCGCTGTAGTCGGTGTCCAGCCCGACCAGCAGGCGCAGCAGGGTCGACTTGCCGCAGCCTGAGGCGCCGACAATGGCGATGAACTCGCCTTCATTGATGGCCAGGTTGAAATTGCGGATGGCCTCGAAGGGCTGGCCGTCGACGCTGAAGACTTTGCCTACGCCTTCGAAGCTGACCAGCGGCGGCGTGGTGTCGGCCTGATTGGCCGCGAGCAGGTGTGAAGCATTGAAGGCGTTCATGCGGTTCTCCAGCGCGTGGCGCGCGATTCGAGGCGTTGACCGAGGGTGCCGAGCAGGGCGCCGACCAGGCCGATCAGGAGCATGGCGGCCATGACCTGGTCCATGCGGAACAGTTGCTGGGCGCCGATCATCAGGCTGGCAATGCCGCCGTCCGAGGGCATGAAGTACTCGGCGCCGAGGGTGCCGAGCCAGGCGTATATCAGCGACAGGCGCAGGCCGGCGAAGATGGCCGGTGCGGCCCCCGGCAGCACCAGCAGGCGCAGGCGTTGCCACAGGTTCAGGCGCAGTGTGCGGGCCGCTTCGCCCAATTGTGGCGACAGGCTGGCGATACCCCGCTGGGTAGCGATCAGCAGCGGGAAGAATGCAGCCAGGCCGACGAACACGTTCTTGGCCCCTTCGCCCAGGCCGAACCAGGCGGTGAGCAAGGGAACCCAGGCGAACAGCGCCACTTGGCGCAGGGCCGACAGGCTTGGCCCGAAAAGGCGTTCGGCATTGTGGGAAAGCCCTAGCACCAGCCCGCTCAGCAAGCCGGCGCTGCCCCCCAGGAGCAGGCCGGTCAGGGTGCGCTGCAGACTCAGCAGCATGGCCTCTGGCAGCGAGCCATCGGCCAGGCCGCTGAACAGGGTGCGCAGTACGTCCAGTGGTGAAGTGAGGATGTTCGGGTCGATCCAGCCGAAGCTGCTGCTCGCCTGCCACAGCGCAAGCAGTGCTGCCGGTAGCAGCAGGCTTTGCCAGCCCCGTGGGATGGGACCGCGCTGTTGTTCGCCGGTGGCCGGTTGCGGCCAGTGCAACAGGCGCTTTTCCAGGGCCGAGAAGCCACGTTCCAGCAGCGCGCCGACCAAGCCGATCACCAGGATGCACAGCAGCACCAGGTCGAGCATGAACAGTTGCCGGCCCCAGACCATCAGGTAGCCGATGCCTTCGCTGGAGGCAAGCAGTTCAACGGCCAGCAACGAGGTCCAGCCAGTCGCCAGGGCCAGTCGCACACCGGTGAGAAAGGCGGGGAGGGCGGCGGGCAGCAGCAGGCGCAGGAACAGCAGGTGGCGTGGCAGGCGCAAGGCGGCGGCAGCTTCACGCAACTTGGGCTGGGCATCGCGCACGCCGACCAGGGTATGCAAGGTGACCGGTACCACTACGGCCTTCACCAGCACCACCAGCTTGAGCAGCTCGCCGATGCCGAAGAACAACATGAACAGCGGGATCCAGGCCAGGGTGGGGATCTGCGCGAGGGCCACGAAGGTTGGCAACACCAAGGTCTGCGCATGGCGTGAGGTGCCCAGCCAGGTGCCGAGCAGCAAGCCGCTGCCGATGCCCGCCAGTAGCCCCCAGAACAGCCGCTGCAAGCTTATCCACAAGTGCCCCCAGAGCTCGCCTGAGCCGAACTCCAGCGCGCTCTGCCACACCAGCGAAGGTGCCGGCAGGATCTGCTCGCTCATCCAGTGCTGCCGGCTCGCCACCACCCATATAACGGCAAGCGTCACCGGCACCAGGTAGGCGCGGCCTTGTGTCGCGAAAGGGCCGCGCAGCGGCCCCCGCTGCCACCACGATCTCCTGCTAAGAACTCCATTCATCGGCCATCTCTCGAAGCGTTCCAATGTTATTCACTTAAGGAATTAAAAATTTACAGAAGTGACTTTCAAGAGATAAGAGCATGCAAGCCATGCATGCGGAACCCCCGCGCCATTGCGTTTTGCTCATATTTTCCATGCGTTTCTCGCAAGCCCTCCCGCGCCCCGCATGAATCCTCATTTATGTCTTTCAGTTACTAAAAAATGAAGTTTTGATCTTTGTAGGTTCTAACCAGACCTGCCTAGCTTCTGGCCAACGCGCCGGCCATCGCCGGTGGCAGCCTGCCAAGGAGCCTTGCCATGAAAACCCCATTGCGCCACCTGATTACCGCCCTCGGTCTGGCCTTCACCCTGAGCGCTCACGCTACCGAGCCGGCCAAACCCGAGAGCATCCGCATCGCCGTGCCCGACCTCAGCGCCGGCAGCAAGCACAGTGCTGGCGGCGTGGTCGATGTACTGCGTGACCAGCAACTGCTGGAAAAAGAATTCGCCAAAGACGGCATCCGCATCGACTGGCACTTTTTCAAGGGCGCAGGTCCTGTGGTCAACGAAGCCTTGGCCAACGGCCAGGCCGACTTCGCCTACCTGGGCGACCTGGCGGCGATCGTCGGCAAGGCCAACGGCCTCGACACCCGCGTGCTGTCTGCCGGCGTGCGTGGGGTGAAGAGTTATCTGGGCGTGGTGCCGGGCTCCGGCATCAAGACCCTGCACGACCTCAAGGGCAAGCGTGTGGCGGTATTCCGCGGCACCGCCAACCAGTTGTCGTTCGCCAGCGCGTTGGCCAGCCAAGGGCTGTCCGAACGCGACCTGAAAGTGATCAACCTGGACTTCAACGCTGCCAACGCTGCCCTGGCCGCCAAGCAGATCGACGCCACCTGGGGCTTGTCCAACCTGCTGTCGCTGCGTGAGCGCGGGCTGGTCGAGCTGCCGGTCAACTCCCGCGACCTGGAAGGTGCCGGTAGCACCCAGGCGGTGTTGCTTGGCACGGGCGATTTCATCCGCAAATACCCTGAGCTGGTGCAGCGCCTGGTCAATGCCCAGGAACAGGCCGCCAGCTGGCTGCGCGACGAGCACAACCGCGATGCTTTCGTCGACCTGGTGGCAAGCAACGCCAACTGGCCACGCAGCATCCTCAGCGATGACCTGGCCAAGGAAGACCTTGCCCATTACTTCGATCCACGGCTGGATGCCGACTTCGTCGCCCAACTGCAACAGGGCGTCGACCTGGCCGCCCGCGAGCGCTTGATCCGCCGTGGCTTCCAGGTTTCCGAGTGGATCGAACCACGCTTCCTCGATGCCGCGCTGCAACACCAACAGGCCGTGCAGGCCGCCCGCTGAACCCACAACCCGACCATGACCGCAAGGACCACGACCATGAGCAATGCCGCACTGGCCTCCGCGCCACACGCCCTCGAACTCGACATCCACCCGGTTGCCGGCCGCATCGGCGCCGAGATCCGTGGGGTGAAGCTTTCAGCCGACCTGGATGCCGCCACCCTCGACGCCATCCAGGCCGCCCTGGTGAAATACAAGGTGATCTTCTTCCGTGGCCAGACCCACCTGGACGACCAGAGCCAGGAAGGCTTCGCCAAGCTGCTCGGCGAGCCGGTCGCACACCCCACCGTGCCGGTGGTGGACGGTACCAGCTACCTGCTGCAACTGGACGGCGCCGAAGGCCAGCGGGCCAACTCCTGGCACACCGACGTGACATTCGTCGATGCCTACCCCAAGGCCTCGATCCTGCGCAGCGTGGTGGCGCCGGCTTCCGGCGGCGATACCGTGTGGGCCAATACCGCTGCGGCCTATCAGGAACTGCCCGAGCCACTGCGTGAGCTGGCCGACACGCTGTGGGCAGTGCACAGCAATGAATATGACTATGCGAGCCTCAAGCCCGATGTCGACCCGGCGAAACTTGAGCGTTATCGCAAGGTGTTCACCTCGACCGTGTACGAGACCGAGCACCCGGTGGTGCGGGTGCACCCGATCAGTGGTGAACGGGCGCTGCAGCTGGGGCATTTCGTGAAGCGCATCAAGGGCTATTCGCTGGCAGACTCGCAGCACCTGTTCGCGGTGCTGCAAGGGCATGTGACACGGCTGGAGAACAC